>NZ_LXHX01000045.1:0-23719 GCF_001649495.1 Emticicia sp. MM
GTAAATCTATATATTTATTATAAATTTCATTTTTAGAATCCAGCATTTTTCGAATTATCCTTATCTTTGCGGGTGAATACAGAACCATAGCAGATTAATGGATAAGATAATTCTTCACAAAAGCACCAACCCGTTCGACGCAAAAATAGCATTAGCTTCCTCAAAGTCAGAAAGTAATAGAGCCTTAATTATCAATGCATTAGCCAATTTCGAAGGCGATTTGCAGAATTTATCAACAGCACGTGATACGCAAACGATGATTCGTTTGTTGAAGGCTATTGACCAGACTGCTGATGTGATTGATGCGGGTACTACAATGCGTTTTCTTACAGCATATTTTACGGCTACAAATCAAAATAAAGTCATGACTGGCACGCCACGTATGTGTGAGCGTCCGATTGGGATTTTAGTTGATGCATTAAAAACTTTAGGGGCGGAAATCGAATATTTAAAAAACGAAGGTTATCCTCCATTACATATCAAAGGATTTTCTGAGCAAAAAGCTGAAGAAGTATCAATTCGTGCTGATGTGAGTAGTCAATATATCTCAGCTTTATTGATGATTGCTCCAACTTTACCCAAAGGTCTTACACTTAAGCTAACAGGCGAATTGGGGTCGATTCCTTATATAAAAATGACCCTCGAACAAATGAAAGCTTTCGGGGTAAATTATGAGGCCAACTGGGAAGAAAAAACTATCAAAGTGGCCACCAATAAGTATCAAGCCACTTCATATAAAGTAGAGTCTGATTGGTCGGGAGCAAGTTATTGGTATAGCATTGTTGCATTATCTGAATATGAAGATACGAAAGTAGAACTCTTGGGTTTGAAAGAAAATTCATTACAAGGCGATAGTGCGATTGTTGAAATCATGGCTCAATTAGGTGTAAAAAGTAGCTTTACAGCAGATGGCGTACTTTTAACTAAAATTCCAGCTCATGAAAAACTAGTTTGGGATTTTACCAATTGCCCAGATTTAGCTCAAACTGTGGCGGTTACTTGTGCTGCTAAAGGTATTCCCGCCATATTTACAGGTATAGAAAGCTTGAAAATTAAAGAAACAGACCGTGTATTGGCTCTTCAAAATGAGTTGAAAAAATTTGGTGGAGATTTAGTGGAGGTTGAAACAAATACTTCCTATGAAGTAACAAGCACTCAACCTTTAGCCATTGCAAATGCACCGTTGACTATCACAACGTATGATGACCACCGCATGGCCATGGCATTTGCTCCTTTAGCGATGTTAGTTGATGTGGTAATAGAGGAGCCAAATGTAGTTGTGAAGTCATACCCAAGTTTCTGGGATGATATTAAAAAAATTATAAGTGTTGAATCTTGAAAATTGATTAAAAAAAACTCATAATTCAGAACACTTTATCTATTTTTGCGAAATCTTTTTCAAAAACACAATGCAATCAATCAGTACAAAGCATCTACTCGGAATTAAAGACCTTACGGCCAACGATATACATTTGATTTTAGAAACTGCTAAAGAGTTTAAAGATGTTATCAACCGACCGATTAAAAAAGTTCCTTCTCTGCGTGATGTAACCATTGCCAATGTGTTTTTTGAAAACTCTACGCGTACGCGTCTTTCTTTTGAATTAGCCGAAAAAAGACTCTCGGCCGATGTTGTAAACTTCTCGGCATCAGGTAGTTCAGTTAAGAAAGGAGAGACACTTCTTGATACTGTGAATAATATCTTGGCTATGAAAGTAGATATGGTGGTGATGCGTCATAGTAGTCCTGGAGCTCCACATTACCTTTCAAAACATATCAAAGCAAATATAGTAAATGCGGGCGATGGAACCCATGAGCACCCAACTCAAGCTTTACTTGACGCCTTTTCAATGCAAGAAAAAATTGGTGATTTAGCAGGTAAGAAAGTAGCAATCATTGGTGATATTTTACACTCACGTGTAGCGTTATCAAATATTTTTTGTTTACAAAAATTAGGTGCAGAAGTGATGGTGTGCGGGCCAAATACTTTATTGCCAAAATATATTCGAGAAATTGGTGTAAAAGTTGAACATAACGTTCAAAATGCCCTTCGATGGTGCGATGTAGCCAATGTATTGAGAATTCAATTAGAGCGTCAGCAAATTAAATATTTTCCTTCTCTGAGAGAGTATTCACTCTATTTTGGAATTAATAAAAAAATGCTTGAAGAACTCGATAAAGAAATTGTTTTAATGCACCCTGGGCCAATTAATCGTGGGGTTGAACTTACAAGCGATGCGGCTGATTCATCTCATTCGATAATTCTTGACCAAGTAGAAAATGGGGTAGCTGTTAGAATGGCGGTATTATATTTATTAGCACAGCAGAATTAATATAGAAAGGGCGAACCAACATTCGCCCTTTCTATTTCTAGCAATCTTACCTTCTGCCTTTTCGTCTACCTCTTCTTTCTTGCCAATCTTCTCTTCTTTTTTCTTGATTTTCTTTTAGTGTTTTCATTTGTTCGGGTGTCAGTACCGATTCAAATTTCTTAATGAGAGCCTCATGTTCTGCTTTCATTTTCTCTCGTCTGGCATTCATTTCTGCTTGATGAGACTTACGTAATTCTTCGTTTTTCTTCTCTTGTTCAAGATTAATTTCTAAAACTTTTTTATATTGCTCCTCGTTCAAATTTAAAGATTTTTGCATTCTTTTTGAACGAATTTCAGCACGTTCATCAGCAGTGAGATACATCCCTCCACCTTGTAGATGGGGTCTTGGTTGTTGGGCATAAGTACTTAAGCTCAATACAACAGCCAAAAGGCTTAAAAAAAACTTTGTTTTCATTGCAAAATAATGTTTAATTGTGAGTGTTACAGTACTTAGAGTAAAATCAGCGTAGAGAGTTTAAATAAAAACTGCTATTTTTGCCATATTTAACAAATTTTAAGAAATCAGAAATGGGCTTTGAAGAGATTAAAGGTTTGATAATTAGCATGTTTGGTTCGGATATTATACTAAAAGAAGATAAAGTATCACCGCAACCAAGCATAACTATACCCAATGAGAGATTATTGGAAGTATGTCAGTTTTTGCACGTTCAACCGCAGCTTTATTTTGATTTTTTGGCTTGTATAACTGGAATTGATAATGGACCTGAAGTAGGAACGATGGAAGTTATTTATCATTTTACTTCTATTCCTTATGAGCATAATTTTGTTTTGAAAGTAGAGATTTCGAGAAATAAGGAGGGTGAGCCGCTTCCAAAAGTTTATTCGCTTACACCAATTTGGCGAACTGCGGATTGGCACGAAAGAGAGGCTTATGATTTATTGGGAATTGATTTTATTGGTCACCCAGATTTGAGAAGAATATTAATGCCCGCAGATTGGCAAGGTTATCCGCTAAGAAAAGACTACGAAGAACAGACCGAATATCATGGAATTATTGTTAAATATTAATTTTTTTAATGAATTAGAGTCAGACTGTTTGATTCGTAAGAAATAGAAAAACCGATTTATAAATCACTTATCAACTAAATGTTTGAAAAATGGTTTTTTGAGATTCAATTTTCAACGAAAATTATCAAGTCATAATACCATTACTTTTTCGCCATTAATTTGCCAAAATCAATACAAAAAAAATCGGTACCGAAGGTTTCGATACCGATTGATATTTTATCTTCAAAGTTTGAAATTAATAGCTTCACATAGGCGTAAAGGTAGCTTCATCAATAATTTTATGAGCGTGTTCTTTACCTAAGTACTTGTCAATGATACTGTGGGCAATATAAATGAGTGGTGTTAGTAGAATAGCTACTGCAAATTTGTAAATGTAATTATTTGTTCCAGTTGTCAATACTTCTGTCAAAGTCCAATTTCCAAATATATAAAAAGCAATAAAAACCACCACAAAACTATCAATTAGTTGGGAAACAAGCGTTGAACCAGTAGCACGGAGCCAAATCATTTTATTATTGGTATATTTTCGAAGCCAATGGAAAACTGTGGCGTCAAGAATTTGACCAACCAAAAATGCAGTAATTGAGCCTAAAATAATACCTAAGCCTTGTCGGAAGATAATTCCATAGGCGTCATCAATATTCAAATAATTACCTGCTTTATCTTTATTATTATGATTCACCCAAAAATCGGCGGGTGCAACAATGGTTGAGATGTAAATAATAATGAAAGCATAGGCTATAAGAATAGCAGTGAGATATGAGATTTTTCTAACGCCGGCTTTTCCAAAATACTCATTAATGATATCGGACGTAATAAATACAAATGGCCAGTTTAATACACCCGAAGACATATTAAAATTAAATTTCTGACCAAACAAAGGCAATTGCATTGGAGCTATTCCAAGCGTATTTTCTACTGAAAATATTTTTGCTCCAATCACCTCAGCTACTATCGCGTTTGTTAGGAAAATCCCACATAGAACTAAATAGAGCGTTTGTTTTTTAGTTTTTATCGAATCAGGCATTTTAGTTTAGATAATGTTCATAGAAAATTCACAGTGAACCTTGATGAACTAGCTAATGATTACTCCATCTTGCATGACTAATTTACGGTCGGCCATGTTTGCTAGGTTTTCATTGTGTGTAATGATAACAAAAGTCTGATTGAATTGTTTTCTTAACTCAAAAAATAGCTGGTGTAATTCTTCTGCATTTTTTGAATCTAAATTTCCGCTTGGTTCATCAGCAAAAACTACCGAGGGAGAATTAATTAATGCCCGAGCAACGGCAACCCTTTGTTGCTCTCCGCCAGATAATTCAGAGGGGAAATGATTGCTTCTTTCTTTTAGTCCGAGTAAATCCAATAATTCTTCTGCCTTTTTCAAGGTTTCAGATTTCTCTTTCCCTCCAATCCAAGCGGGTAAACACACATTTTCAATCGCTGTAAATTCAGGCATTAGGTTGTGAAACTGAAAAATGAAGCTAATTTTTTCGTTCCTAAATTTTGCTAACTCTTTGTCTTTCAATGAACTATAATCAATCCCGTTGAGTGAAACGTTCCCCGAATCTGCCTTGTCAAGTGTTCCTAAAATTTGTAATAAAGTTGTTTTTCCTGCACCAGAGGCTCCCACTATTGAAATAACTTCACCTTGACTTATCTCTAAATCAATACCTTTCAATACTTGAAGGCTACCATAATTTTTTTTTATGTTTTTTGCTTTGAGCATAATTGGCTTTTCGACTCTCTCAAATCGGTAATATTAAATTTGTTATAAATTTTTTAATGGTAAATTAATGACTAAAAATAATTAAAAATTGACACCTTTTTAGCATTAAATTTAATTTTATAGCAATTTAGCAATTAACTGAAATTTCATAATTGTTATTTCGGTTTTGTTGATTAATTTAGCAAAAAATTTAAAACTAAAAATAATCCTACTTTACATGAACGTTCACGAGTATCAAGGTAAAGAAATACTAAGCCGTTATGGTGTACGTATCCAACGCGGTATCGTAGCCGAAACGCCAGAGCAGGCAGTAGCTGCCTATCAGCAAATCGCCGAAATGACTAACTCTAAGTTTGCCGTTGTGAAATCTCAAATTCATGCGGGTGGACGTGGAAAGGGTAATATCGTAGGCTCTGAGCAAAGAGGTGTACAATTAGCCAAATCTGCTGATGATGTACAACGTATCTCAACAAATTTGCTTGGAAATGTATTAGTTACAATCCAAACAGGAGCCGAAGGAAAGAAAGTAAATAAGGTTTTAGTTGCTGAAGATGCTTATTATCCTGGCGAAAGTGAGCCAAAAGAATATTACATGGGTATTTTGCTTGATAGAGCAAAAGGATGTAATGTTATCATGGCTTCTACTGAAGGTGGTATGGATATCGAAGAGGTAGCTGAGCATCATCCAGAAAAAATATTTAAAGAATGGGTTGACCCACGCGTTGGTTTGCAACCTTTCCAAGCACGTAAAATTGCTGATAAATTAGGTTTGACTGGTACTGCCAATAAAGAAATGGTTAAATTCGTTTCTTCTCTGTATCAAGCTTATGTTGAGTCTGACTCATCAATGTTTGAAATCAACCCAGTATTGAAAACTTCTGATAATAAAATTTTAGCAGTTGATGCTAAAGTAAATTTAGATGACAATGCTTTGTATCGTCATGCTGATTTAGCTGCTATGCGTGATAAATCAGAAGAAGATCCATTGGAAGTAGAAGCTTCTGAAAGCGACCTTAACTATGTAAAACTAGACGGAAACGTTGGTTGTATGGTAAATGGTGCTGGTTTGGCTATGGCTACAATGGATATCATCAAACTTTCGGGTGGTGAGCCTGCAAACTTCCTTGATGTAGGTGGTGGTGCTAATGCTAAAACGGTTGAAGCTGGTTTCAGAATTATCTTGAAAGACCCGAACGTAAAAGCTATTTTAATCAACATCTTTGGTGGTATCGTTCGTTGCGACCGTGTTGCTAATGGTGTGGTAGAAGCTTACAAAGCAATTGGCGAAATTCCAGTGCCAATTATTGTTCGTTTACAAGGTACAAATGCAGCCGAAGGTGCGAAAATCATCGACGAGTCTGGTTTGAAAGTTTATTCAGCTATTGCATTAAAAGAAGCTGCTGAATTAGTAGAGAAAGTTTTGGGCGAATCTAAGTAATTTTTGCTTATTCAATAAAAAAGGTGTTATTCGAAAGAATAACACCTTTTTGTTTTAATGACAAATTAATCTTTGTGCGAAGCTGAACTTTTTTGGCAGCAACTTGGAAGTGCATCATGTGATTTTTGGTCAGCAATTACTTCATCGGCATCATAACCAATTTTTGAAATTACTTGCTTTATTTTTTCTGGACTTGTCTTTTTTGTGTTGTAGGTAATTGTAACAACCTTATCATCTAAGTTTAAGTTAGAATTGACAATACCTTTTGAAACGCCTAGGTCACGCTCAATACGTTTTTTGCACATACCACATTTAGCTGAGGTTTTTATTTTAATTTCAGCTGTTTTTGGTGGTTCATTGCTTGGGTTTGCAATTGTTAAAGAACTAATTGTAAGCAACACTGCTAAGATTGAAAGTACTTTTTTCATTGTTTGATTATTTTATGGTTAATTAATTATTCTTTTAATACAATCCCGTTTGGATAACTCCCTACTTGAATATCATTTGTTTTTTGGTGAGTGGAAGCATCAATTACTGAAACCGTATTTCCTCTTTGATTCACTACAAATGCCTTTTTTAAATCCTTCGTAAAGGTTATTGCGTGTGCATCATCTCCGGTGGTAATTGTTCCTTTCAAACTCCATAAATTATTTTTTCGTTCAAAATAGGCTACTTTTGTCTGATTGGCTTGGCATATCCAAAGTTCATTTAAAGTTGGATGATAAGCCATTTGCCCAGGTGGAAAATCTAAGTCTAAATATTCCACAATATTTAAAGAAATAGGGTCAATAACATTTATAGTATTGGCTATTTTATTTTCTACGTAAATCTTCCCATCTGCAACCGCCCAGACATTCGTAGGGAAGGGGTCAACTTTGATTGTTTTTTCTATATTTTTGGTTTTTGTATTCAGCACATAAACAAAGCTTGTTTCTCCTAAAGCAATGAAAGCATAAGTCCCATCTTTTGAAAATACAACTTCTGAAGGGTCTGCTCCCAGAGCTACTTTGGTTTTTAATACTCCTGTTCCCGCATCAAATATGAACATTTCGCCAGTATGAGTGGCACTCGCTGTCCAAATTTCCGTTCCATCATTCGTAAATGCTGCGTTAAAATTAGCATTAGCCAGAGGCATTTTCAATAAGGTATTTCCATTTAAAGCATCAACTATGGTTACTCCTCCTTTTTTATCAGTAGCATTGTGTAATAATGCATGACCTAAAGTGAAATCGAACTCAGGAATGGCAACTGCTA
The DNA here is from genome assembly GCF_001649495.1 of Emticicia sp. MM. Lineage (NCBI taxonomy): Bacteria > Pseudomonadati > Bacteroidota > Cytophagia > Cytophagales > Leadbetterellaceae > Emticicia > Emticicia sp. MM. Next base: position 7,823 of record NZ_LXHX01000045.1, read on the forward strand.
ATCTTGTTTTATCGGGCGATAGGCTAATATGATGAGGAAATCTTCCTACTTCTGTTAATTGAATTATATTTTTTACACTAAGAGTGTTCAAATCAATAATAGAAATTGTATTACTTCCTCCATTAACCACAAATGCCTTTGGAAAATCATCAACTGCGATGGGTTCTGGGTTATCTTTTTTTTTATTTTTACAAGAATATGTTAATGAACTAAGTAAAAAAACACTAATTGTTAATAATTTAAAGGTAATAGTTTTGTCTTTTAATAACATGGGATTCTATTTTCTTAAAAAACGATTTTCAACCAAAATAATGTATATCAAAAGCAAAACTAATCCTAAAAACTAAGTTTGATTACAATCTTCCTCCTAATTTATACCTTGTTCCAAAATATATAATTCTCCCAACCACGGGTCCCCAAGCACTACCTGCATCAAACCTGCTCCCAAATGGGTTGTCAGGAGTAACAATTGGGTCTTTTTGGGTAAAATTATTTAGATTTTCGCCGCCTAAATAGACATCCCATCTTCTAAATGAACGACTGATTTGTGCATTAATATTGGCAAATGCTGGAGCGTATCTAATTGGCATAGACTCATAACTTGTATGTATGTAAGTTGTCGATAAATTAGGTACTCGACGTATGCCATTATATTGAACAGTAAAATCAAACTTCCATTTATCAAAAGGCAATGCATAACCTACATTGAATAAAACTCTATCACGAGGGACAAACATTTTTCTAACGGTAATTTCTTGTCCTAATGATTTACCTAAAGTTTGCCAAACATCAGAATAACGATAGGCTAATTTAAATTCTAAGCGAGGCATCGGAATTAAATTTAGCTCAACTTGAGCGGAGTTGGCATAGTTTCTACCTTGAGAATTATAGAAATACAAGAAATTAGGGTGTTCTGTATCACCAATGAGTTGATTTTCGAAATAAGTATGGAATAAGTCAATAATGATATTTGATTTCCCAAATGATTTGGTCAAACTTGCACCAAAATTCCACGAAACTTCTGGATTGATTTTTTCTAAAAATCTAACTGTTCTTGAACTAACCAAATTTCCAAAATATTCTGCAAATGGATTAGCAGTTCTGAATCCCTTTCCTGCAGAAAATCTCAATGCCGTTTTTTCAGTAGCATTGTATAAGATATGTAGTCTGGGTGTAAAAATTGTGCCATACAAATTATGAAAATCGAGCCTTGTACCAGCCACAGTGGTTAGTTTATCGAGATATTTGTATGTGTATTCAAAGAATGCTCCTTTGACAATTTCATTTCGTTTGTAAATTAAATCAGCAAATTTTTCGTCAAAATTATCATACAAAAAACTAGCACCAACTTTATACGAGTGATTGGTATTACCGAAAATATCTTGGTAGATTAAGTTTCCGTACAAGGTTTCTTGTTTACCATTGTAAGGACGAAATCCAAACTGTGATTTTGAATCATGAATCACTCCATTAATAATTAATCCTAAACCACGATAAGGTTTTGTTTGATAAAGTTTAGCAGTTTTAGAAAAAAACTCAGCCCTACTAGTTGTATTTGAAAATCTATAAATGAGGTTATCGAGCGAAAGGGGACTTTTATTTATCTGTCCACCCATTCGTGTGTCATACAAGTATTTTACACCAAATTGTGCGACCATTTTATCTGACTCATATTTCCAACGATTGATAAAATTAGCTTGTGTATATTGGGGTAAATCATAGAAATTATCATTGTTTTTATCAATGGTAGTCTGCATAGATGAACCGTGTGAAAGTAAGGCAGTTGACCATTTTTTATTTTCATTCTTAGTCTTGAATATATGTGCTAAATTAAGATTAACTTCACCGCGGCCTAAACTATTAACATAGGTATTAAGATATATTTTTTCTGCAAGGTCGGGCTTTTGAAGTTCAACATTTATTTGTCCTGTCATCGATTCATATCCATTTACTACTGAGCCAGCACCTTTACCAATGTCGATTGATTGAATCCAAGTTCCGGGAATATAATTTAAACCAAAAGTAGTAGCTAAGCCCCTGAGCGAGGGAATATTCTCAACATTTGTTTGAACGTAAGTGCCTGCTAAACCTAATAATTGAATTTGTTTAGCACCAGTAACTGCATCGGCATAACTTACTGATACAGAGGCGTTTGTTTCGAAACTTTCAGAGAGATTACAACAAGCAGCCTTGGCTAAAGCTTTTGAAGTAATGATTTCGGTGTGAATAGGGGAGAGCCTATCCAACGAAGTTGAACTGCTTCTGACAACGACCTCTTGTAATTGATTATCTGAAATTAAATAGATTCTTAAATCGTTTTCATTGCTGATTTCGAGCGTATCAGACTTATAACCTACGAAACTGATTATTAGCTTTTTTGATTTTGACCTTGCAATACTAAATTTACCTTCAATGTCAGTGTTGGTGGCTACTTTTGTCCCCAGCCAATTGACACTTGCACCGATGATAGGTTCCTCTTTTCCATTTGATTTATCAAGCACTATTCCACTGACATTTTGAGTAAATGCTTGTGATTGTGCTGAAATAATTAGAATTCCGATTAAAATTTTTATTCGAAATTTGTATATTAAATGATGTCTATTTTTCATTGGATTAATTTTTTATCACAATTCCATTTGGTTTTTGTCCAACAGGAATATCCTTTATTTTTTGATGATTCAATACATCAATTATAGAAACAGTTAGATTTTTTTGATTAGTAACAAAAGCCGTTTTCCCATCTTTAGAAAATGCAATTGCGTGTGCGTCAAGTCCAGTTTGAATACTGCCTTTTTTACTCCATTTACCATTTATTTTTGTATAGTAATAGACAAAGCTTTTACCGGCATTACTAATCCACAATTCATTTTGAAGCTGATTATAGGCAACATAACCGGGTGTAAAACCCAATTCAATTGTTTCTGTCACTTCTAACTTGCTTGCATTAATGATACTGATTGTTTGTCCAACTTCATTGTCAACATACATGTTACCATCTTCTGCAGGCCATGCACCTACTGGTTCTACACCAACTGGAATTGTTTTGATTACCTTCTTACTAACTGGGTCAATCACAGAAACTGAGTTGCTGCCACCATTGGCCGTAAAGGCGTATTTACCGTCTATTGAAAAAGTAACTTCCGCAGGTTCTTCACCTACTTCAATCGTATTTTTCAATGATAAGTTTTGTGCATCAAAAACTAAAGTTTTTCCATGATGTTCCATTGAAGTTGTCCAAATCTCTTTTCCATCAGGAGAAAAAGTAGCATTGTGATTCGGCTTTTCAAGAATCTTAGTATTGATAATGTTACCATTTTTAGCATCAATAATAAGGATTTTACCTTGCGTTTGATGCTCGCCTGTGTGTCCTTCACTTAAATCTACGCCCGGCACACCAATACTTAATTTGTTTCCATCTGGCGATAAGTAGATATGGTGTGGAAAAAAAATATCATCAGATTTGCTACTGTGTAAGGCACTTAATTTATTGTTTGTATTTAAGTTTATTGTCTTTGTTTCATCCGATGATAAATTAATTACAGAAATTGTCGAGCTTTCACCATTTATGACGAACGCTGCTGGATAATTTACCTCAATTTCTGGTGTAGTGTCATGTTTGCTACATGAGATGGCAATACTAAATATGATTGCTGCAATGATTATCTTTTTCATTTTAATACTTTATGATTATCGCTTTCTGCTTAAAAAGAAAAGTATAAATCCACTTAAAATTGTAAATAAACCAAATATCGAAAACGCTCTCAGTAGCCAATTAGAAATATTATCTCTTCCTTGGTAATCCATGGTATGTAGCATCCACAAAAAGTCAAAAACTCGCCATTTTGAATTTCTAAACTTCTGAACCGTCCCCAATTCACTGGCTACATAGACAGTTGTATTACTTGGATGAACGAAAGTTACTGCGTATGCTGGTAACGGCTGTTCTCTATATTCGTGATGCTGATTTGTATTAGTTAGATAAATAACATTTTTAACTGGGCTATCTGAACTAAAGCTCTTTTTAGCTATTTCAATCGCTTCATTTTTATTCAACGGCGGACGTAAATCTCCTGTTTTAGCATTAGCTAATTGTATTTTTTTATTTCTATCGTGTTCTTTTGAATAAGTAATTTGATAAAAAGGCTTATTCAGAATTTGTATAAGTCGAATGTCAAATAAAAAATTGACAGTGTCTTTAAGCTTTATTTTTTCTATTATTTCAGCGGGATTTACAAATTTTGTATCGGCAGAAAGCGGGTGTATATGTGCTCTTTGATGGTCTCCATGAACATCATCCATATCTGACCAACTGAAATATAAACCACCTACTGTCCAGAGTAAAAATTGGATTCCTAGTATTACACCCAGCCAACGGTGAGTTTTTCTGATTTTTCGCTGAAATACGTTTTTCTTCATACTTTTCTTAATATATGAGTATCAAAAAGGGTATTCAATTAATAAATTGAATAATTAGTGATACTTCTTTAGTTAAAAGAGATAGGTAGCTTGCTAATGAGGAAGAAATCAAGATTTTCTGCTTAAAGTTCTAGTTATTAGCAAATGTAAAATAGCCAATTGGTGTTGTTAAGAAGTATAACAAATCATGGTTATTACATCATTTTATTCTGTAATAACAAAATATTTTGTTTAATTCTTTAAAATACGACTAAATGACTATTAATTTGAGAGGGAGAAGAAATCAAATCAAAAAAGATTGAATGAAAATTCTTATAGAAATACCATTGGATGAAGGTGGTGAGGATGATGGTTTTTTTGAGACTAGATTTTCCAAAATGTCTCTTACCACAGCTCTTAAAAAGTCTGTAATTGTAACTTTTACCCAATCAATGCTTTTTTGTACAAATTTTGCAACTGATTCTGAAGCTGAATAAGAATAATCAACATTTTGGTATTTTTCTTCTTCAGAGCAGCATTTAGATTTTTTTACTACTGGTCTTTCTGATGAAGTATGGTTTTTGAAAGACTTATTGCAGCAAGAAGTTTCGCTTTTGTAAAGTGCAGTTTGTTTGCCTTTTACAGTGCATGAATGCTCAATCAAGCCAAATCCAGTATTGCTTATAAGCACTACCACAGCCATAAACACATTTAATATGCGAAAAATAGCGTTTTTCATTGATTGATTGATTTTTTTACAAAGTTATCTAATAATATACGAGATTTCCAAAAGAAAAGTTCAAGAATTTATGCTAGACGACTTCCATTAGGTACTTTTTGTTGAGGTTCTGATAATACAACTTCTCCGTTTTCAAGAATAAAACCGGTAGTGAGTACTTCAGACATAAAATCTGCGATTTGTCGGGGTGGAAAATTGGTCACACAAATTACTTGTTTACCTAGCAGTTCTTCTTTAGTGTAGAGTTTTGTTATTTGAGCAGATGAACGTTTGATGCCAATTTCAGGGCCAAAATCAATTAAAAGTTTATAGGCAGGTTTGCGTGCTTTAGGGAAATCATTTATTTCAACGATTGTGCCAGCTCTAAGTTCAACCTTTTCGAAATCTTGCCAAGTGATTTGCTCGCTCATAATGTTTCATTTAAAAAGAGGTGCTTGAATCATTCAAGCACCTCTTTTAGAGTATTTATATTATTTTAAGCTACCTACCATATCCTCAGGTTTTACCCACTCATCGAATTCTTCAGAAGTGAGATATCCTAAGCTAATAGCTGTTTCTTTTAATGTAGAGCCATTTTTATGAGCAGTTTGTGCAATTTCTGCTGCTTTATAATAACCAATTTTGGTATTTAGGGCTGTTACGAGCATTAATGAATTATTAACGTGTTTGTTGATGTTATCGTAAAGTGGCTCGATGCCCACCGCACATTTATCATTGAACGAAACACAACCCTCTCCAATCAAACGAGCTGAATGTAGGAAGTTATAAATCATTACTGGTTTAAATACGTTTAATTCAAAATGGCCCATTGCACCGCCAAAATTGATAGCAACATCATTCCCCATTACCTGTGCCGAAATCATTGTTAAGGCTTCACATTGTGTTGGGTTTACTTTTCCTGGCATGATTGATGAGCCTGGCTCATTATCAGGAATAAATAATTCACCAATACCTGCTCTTGGGCCAGAAGAAAGCATACGAATATCGTTGGCAATTTTCATTAAACTTACCGCAACCGTTTTCAAAGCACCGTGTGCTTCAACGATGGCATCGTGAGCGGCTAAAGCCTCAAATTTATTTTCAGCAGTAATAAAAGGTAAACCCGTAAGGCCTGCAATGTGTTTAGCAACTACTTCTGAGTAACCTTGTGGAGTGTTGATACCAGTTCCTACTGCTGTGCCACCTAAAGCTAATTCAGAAAGGTGAGCTAGGCTATTTTTAATTGCTTTTAAGCCATGGTTTAACTGAGAAACATATCCTGAGAATTCTTGGCCTACAGTTAATGGAGTAGCATCCATGAAGTGCGTACGTCCAATTTTCACTACATTCATGAAAGCCTCTGACTTCGCAGCAAGTGTATCACGCAATTTTTCGATACCTGGAATGGTTACTTCAACCAACATTTTATAGGCAGCAATGTGCATCGCTGTTGGAAAAGTATCATTTGATGATTGAGATTTATTTACATCATCGTTTGGATGTAAGAATTTTGTTTTATCAGCAAGGTCACCACCTTGCAAAACATGTCCTCTGTAAGCAATTACCTCATTGCAATTCATATTCGATTGCGTACCAGAGCCTGTTTGCCAAACAACCAATGGGAATTGGTCATCTAATTTGCCAGCTAAAATTTCATTGCATACAGTACCAATTAAATCTGCTTTTTCTTTAGGAAGAACGCCTAATTCATGATTAGCTAAGGCTGCCCCATGTTTTAGGTAAGCAAATGCCTTGATAATTTCTTTTGGCATTTTATTGATATCTTGGGCAATTTTAAAGTTTTCGATTGAGCGTTGTGTTTGAGCTCCCCAGTACACATCAGCAGGCACTTGTACCTCACCCATCGTATCTTTTTCTATTCTGTATTGCATGATTTTTTATAATTATATATAAGCTTACTTGTTAATTTTTTACTGGTGCAAAAATAACTTAGAATTGAATATAGTTTTGAAAAACTATACTTTTTTTACGATTTAATAAAAAAAGCACGAGATTAGTCGTGCTTGCTACTATATCGTAAAATTTGTTAATTCAGTCTGTATGGAACAATCAAATTAAACTCTGGTATTTCTACGTAAAATTGTTTTCCATCAATTAGTCGTTCCATCAAATAACTTCCCATCATTTTACCAATAGTTGTTTTTAGATTACACCCAGATACATATTCATGAGTTTCTCCAGGTTCCAACACAGGTTGTAATCCGATTACCCCTTCACCTTCCACCTCTCTGATTGTTCCATTTGTATCAAATATATACCATTGCCGGCGTTTAAGTTGAATTGTGTTTTCGTTATTATTTTCTATTCTAATTCGATATGTAAATACAAAATGTTCTTGTATCGGGCTAGAATACATTGGTTGATATTCTGTCATTACGGTGACTTTTACTCCGGCAGTTACAGCAGTTGTTGTCATCATAGTATTTTTTTATATAGCAAAAGACTGCTAATGTTTAGATACAATTTGGTAATTAACTTTAAAAATCCCGCAAATAAATCTGATATTTGTTTAAGAGAAAGTTGCTTAACGGACTCAAATTGTCTACTTTTATAGATTCAACGTTGTAAAAATACATAAAATATTAATATCAAATTATTTATTTTAACAAATGGATGTAAGAATTGAAGAAAGTTGGAAAGAAAGATTAAAAAATGAGTTTGAAAAGCCGTATTTTGAGACCTTAATCTCTTTTGTAAAAGAGGCATACAAGACAAGTGTCTGTTATCCGCCGGGTAAATTAATATTCAATGCTTTTGATAAATGCCCTTTTTCACAAACCAGAGTGGTGATACTTGGTCAAGACCCATATCATGGTGCTGGGCAAGCAAATGGTTTAAGTTTTTCTGTAAATGATGGTGTAACTTTCCCTCCTTCCCTTATTAATATATTTAAAGAGCTTAATGAAGATTTAGGTATTCCAATGCCGAAAAGTGGTAATTTAGAACGTTGGGCTGAACAGGGAGTTTTACTTTTGAATGCTACTCTCACAGTACAAGCTTCGATGGCTGGTTCACATCAAAATAAGGGTTGGGAACAATTTACAGATGCAGTAATTAGATGTATTAATGAAGAAAAAGAAGGTGTTGTTTTTATGCTTTGGGGTAAATATGCTCAAGATAAGGGTAAAATTATAGATATCAACAAGCACTTTGTCTTGAAATCTAAGCATCCTTCACCAATGTCGGCAAACTTTGGTGGTTGGTTTGGAAATAAGCATTTCAGCCAAGCAAATAATTATTTAATCAGTCGAGGGCAAAACCCAATTGAATGGTAAAAAAAAAAGCCGAAGTTTAACTTCGGCTTTTTTATTGGTATTTTGTATTTATCTAATAATAGAGAATAATCTACTCCAACGGATTTTGTTTAAGAAACTACCATCTTTATCAATTGACATCCAAATAAATACGGCTTTTCCGACAATATGGTCTTCTGGAACAAATCCCCAGAATCTTGAGTCATCAGAACCATGACGATTATCACCCATCATGAAATAATAATCTTGTTTGAAAGTATATGAAGTAATGGCTTTTCCATCTACTAATAATTTACCATTTTCATATTTAGCATTTTCATTACCATCAAATGTCGTTATTACACCTTTGTATAATGCAATATTTTTCTCATCCAACTGAACAGTCATTCCTTTCTTTGGAATCGTAATTGGACCAAAGTTGTCTCGATTGAATGGGAAAAGACGAGAGTTGTAAGGGAAAGCAGGCATTGTAGTATCTCCTTTAGACATCAATAATGGTGTAATTCCCTTCACAAAATCAAGTTTTTTCATCTCATTCATAGCACCTGCCGTCGATTTTACATAGTAAATCGTTTTATCAGTCATACGGAGGTCTTGCTCGAACTCTGTGATTTCGTACTTATTAAAAATCTTTTCGTTTACTTGAGTGTTCGTTTCAATGGCATATTCCATTTGCATTTTCTCTGGATTGTCTGCAGCTTTTCCGTTGATAAACACTTGTCCATCACGTACTTCAAGAACATCACCTGCAATGGCTACACATCTTTTAATATAGTTGGTTCTTAAATCAACTGGATATTTGTCAAATCCACCAAATTCATCAGGTCTTTCGGGGCATCCTGGATAGTTAAAAACTACTACATCTCCATTTTTTACACTTGTAAAGCCCGGTAGGCGATACATCGGTAGTTGAATTAAATCAGAATAAGATGGTATATCAGTAAACCAAATTTTTTGGTGAGTCAGCGGCATTTGTATAATAGTCTTCGGAGTACGTGAACCGTAATGAAGCTTGCTTACAAATAGAAAGTCATTAATTAATAAACTTTTTTCCATCGAACCAGTTGGAATGGTATATGCTTCCAAAAACATCCATCTGATTAGGGTTGCTGCTACTACAGCAAATAATACTGAGTCCCACCATTCTCTGATTGCAGATTTTTTCTTTTTGGTATTTGTCTCAGTTGTTTGAACTTCTGCCATTGATATAGTTTTCTTAAAATCTAATATTTTATAATTTGATACTTATATTATCTTAAACCAAGGAGGTCAGTCATACTGTAAACGCCTTCTTTCCCGTTTAGCCACTCTGCCGCTACTACTGCACCTAGTGCAAATCCTTGGCGACTATTGGCAATGTGGGTAATTTCTATTTGGTCAACGTCTGAAATATATTTTATGGTATGTGTGCCCGGTACTTTTCCTTCTCTTGACGACCAAATCGGAACTTCATTTTCATTTGCAATTTGGTTATTAACCCAACTATCTTTACCTGACATTTCTTCAATTATTCCTTCTGCTAGCGTAATCGCTGTGCCACTTGGAGCATCTTTCTTTTCAGTATGGTGTATTTCATTACTTGATACTTTATACTCGCTCATGTAAGGATTCATTAATCGAGCTAAAGTTTTGTTAAGTTCGAAAAATAAATTTACACCTATACTATAATTTGAAGCATAGAAAAAAGCAGCTTTATTTTCAATACAAAGGCGTTCTATTTCTGATTTATGTTGAAGCCACCCAGTTGTACCACATACAGTTGGAATTCCAAACTCCATGCAGTATTTTAAATTTCCATAAGCTGATTCTGGTGAACTAAATTCTATGGCAACATCAGTATTTTCATGATTAATTGTCAACATTTCAGCTCTATTAGTGACATCGATTTTTACTGAAATTTCGTGACCACGTTGTAAAGCAATTTGTTCAATTACTTTACCCATTTTTCCGTACCCTAAAAGTGCTATTCGCATACTTCGAGTTTGTAAGTTATTTTGAAAATTAAAAATTTAATCTAAATTTTACACCAGCGGCTGAACCAAATGATGTAGGTTGTACTGATGGTTCGATTTTAAAAGAAATGTCTTCTGTCATATCAAATCCTCTCAGGTGAGCAGATACGTTTGCTTGTATTGCTTGCAAGGTCCAACCTACCGCCAAACCAATCCATGATAGGTCTCTTTGGCGATGATACGCTTTTACTGCAGGCTCAATTTGCGTTTTTACAAATGGCCCACGAAGTTCGCCATTTATTGGTATATACACCTCTGTTTTTTTATCAATTACTATTTCTGATAAGTAGCTCTTATAAAACTTATACTTACCATTATTCCACCAAATTGCATAAATACCTCCGGCAGCAGCTCCATAAACAATTGGAATTACCCAGTATTGTTTATTTGATGCTTGCCCCCAACCTGGAAGTATTAAAGAACGAATGAGTATAGTTCTAGGGATACTTCGTTTATTCGCTGAGTCGGTTTTTATGATTTTCTTCAAAAAACTTGTCTTTTGTGTCGTATCAACGATTGTTTGTACAGAGCGATTAACTTTGACAGAATCAATTTTTTGAGCCCATAAAATATTTGATACGAAGAATAAGACGATTAAAATCCTTATCATTATGTTTGAATTTTTGGTTTATAACGATTTACAGCAAACCATAAGTGCTAAAAACCAAGTATTTAACATTCCTTAACGACTTATTCGCTAACTTTTATTGTATTAAGGATTCTATCTAGTTCTTCTTTAGATGTAAAAGGAATTTTTATTTCTCCTTTATGCTTATCATCGGCTTTTACCAAAACCTTTGTTCCAAAATATCCTTGTAAGCGAAATTGAAGCGATGAAATCTCTTGTTTGATTGTAACTTGTCGAGTAGATTTTCCTTCATCAGGTACTGTCAGCGTTAATCTTCGTACTTCATCTTCCACTTTTCTAACTGACCAATTTTCTTGAACAATTTTATTGAAAAGTTTGATTTGTGTTTCGTGATTATCAATGTTAATCAATGCACGTGCATGACCCATTGAAATCTCATTGTCACGGACTGCCGCTTGAATAACATCAGGTAATTTAAGTAACCTTAGGTAATTGTTTACTGTCGTTCGGTTTTTACCAACTCTATCACCTAACTCTTCTTGTTTCAATTGAAACTCACTTAATAAACGGTGATAACTCAAGGCAATTTCAATGGCATTTAAGTTCTCTCTTTGAATGTTTTCAATGAGAGCCATTTCAAGCATCTGTTGGTCATTTGCCGTACGAATATAGGCTGGTATTTTTGTTAAACCAGCTAATTTTGATGCTTGTAAACGACGCTCACCAGAGATGAGGGTATATTTTCCTGGGCTTGCTTCTTTAACGGTAATTGGCTGAATAATACCAAGCACTTTGATAGATTCAGCTAATTCTTGTAAGGCTTCTTGGTCGAAGTGTGAACGAGGTTGGAATGGATTAGTTTCAACCGATTCAATCATGATTTCGTGCATCGAACTCATGGCTTCCATTCGGCGAGGGGCTGGTGTTTCAAGGTTTTTTTCAGCAGGACCCTTTTCCGAACCCGAATCGGACAGCAATGCTCCAAGACCCCTTCCGAGTCCGGTCATGCTTTTTTTTGTGTTTGCTACCTTAGGCTCCATAAATACTTTTATTGATGAAGAGCTTTAATTCTTCATTTGTGTTGTCGTTTCTGAATAGAAAGTTATCAGTTCTCCTGTCCGAGCTTTCCGTTTTTTACCAAAATTTCACGAGCAAGATTCAGATAACTTATCGCACCTTTGCTATCAGCATCTTGAGCAAGTGCTGGAACTCCATAGCTTGGCGACTCTGAAAGTCGAATATTTCGTGGAATTAAGGTTTGGAAAACCATATTTCTGAAGTGAGTTGTCACTTCGTGCACCACCTGATTCGAAAGACGCACTCTCAAATCATACATCGTCAATAAAATTCCTTCAATCGTCAAAGCAGGATTGAGCCTTTGTTGAATAATTTTTATGGTATTCAGCAATTTCCCAAGTCCTTCTAAGGCAAAGTATTCACATTGTACTGGAATGATAACCGAATCGGCCGCAGTTAAGCTGTTAATTACGATTAAACCAAGCGAAGGTGAACAATCGACGATAATAAAATCATACATGTCTTTTACATCCATGAGTGATTCCTTCATCTTTTCTTCACGTTTCGGAAGATTAATCATCTCAATTTCTGCACCCACTAAATCAATATGTGAAGGCAGTAAGTCGAGATTAGGAAAGTCGGTTTGAATAATAATATCACGCGGACGAATATTATCAACCATACATTCATAAATGCTGTTTTCAACTTCTTTAGGGTTGAAACCCAAACCCGAAGTAGCGTTAGCCTGCGGGTCAGCATCAATTATAAGTGTACGAAACTCTAGTGCAGCTAAACTTGCCGCAAGGTTTATAGTGGTGGTGGTTTTACCTACTCCACCCTTTTGATTTGCAATTGCTATTATTTTTCCCATTTCTTGTGGTTAGAGAAAATTACTGCCTCAAATATCCAACTTTTAATGTTAATAAACAATTAAATGTTCCACGCTGTGGGAAAAATGTTCCACGATGTGGATAAGATTGTTGATAAATGAAGCTGTGTAGTTTGTATTTTTCTAACTTGTTTTTCTTTAAATTTTAAAATAAGTATTTGATTTTTAGGGAAGTAAATTTAAAGAAAATAATTTGAATTAGTTAAAATCCAAGATTGTGAATTTATTAAATTTGAAATAATATTTTTTCAACTTCATCCTTTTGTGCATGAATGTACATGGATTTTGCTTTTTTATTTGAGTAAGATTTCGCATTAAAGTATCAGGTTGAGGCATAAATTGGTAAAAGCTAAGTATCTTTGTGCATGCGATATTTATTAGAATGTTCATATAAGGGCACAGAATTTCATGGATGGCAAATTCAACCAAATGCAATTAGTGTGCAAGAATGTATAGAAAAGGGCTTGTCAACGATTCTAAAGAAGAAAATTGAAATTACTGGCAGTAGTAGAACTGATGCGGGTGTTCATGCAGCTCAGCAATTCGCCCATTTTGATTTGGAAGAGCCTATTCAAGATATTGGAAAATTAGTCAATGCTTTGAACGGGATTTTATCAAAAGGCATTGCTATCAAGGATATCAGAGAAGTTAAGGAAGATTTTCACTCAAGATTTGATGCTACGCATCGCAGATACTTGTATCGTATTTTACAAAAGAAAAATCCATTTTGGCATGAAATTTCTTATTTCTACAAGCCTAAATTAGACCTTGAAGCGATGAATAAGGCTGGTAAATTAATGGAAAAATACATTGATTTCCAGTGTTTTAGTAAGGTAAATACAGATGTTCAAACATTTAATTGTAAAATTGAACTTGCCTATTGGGAGCAAAATGAAGATTTTTTGTTTTTTCATGTAAAAGCCGATAGATTTTTAAGAGGAATGGTAAGAGCAATTGTTGGAACAATGATTGAGGTAGGCTTAGGAAAATTAAGTATTGAGGGTTTTGAAGCAATAATCGTTTCAAAAGATAGAAATAAAGCGGGTAGGGCAGTTCCACCCGAAGGTTTAACCTTGATGGAAGTTGGATATTGACATGGTAAATATTGAAATTAATAAAATCAGTTCTGAACAAGATTTAGAAGATGTAAAACAACTTTTTCGTGAGTATGTGGCATTTCTACAAGTAAATCTTGATTTTCAAGGTTTTGAAGAAGAACTCGCCAAACTTCCTGCTAAATATGCGGAACCAGATGGTTGTATGTTTTTGGCCAAAGTCAATGCTCAGCCGGCGGGTTGTGTTGCGTTGTGGAAATTGGAAGATGGTATTTGTGAAATGAAGCGTTTGTATGTAAAACCTGAATTTCAAGGCTTAGGTTTGGGAAAAATGCTTAGTCAAAGACTAATGGAAGAAGCCCAAATAAAAGCTTACCATACAATGAAGTTGGATACACTAAAACGTTTAGTGTCGGCCAATAAATTATATCAAAATCTTGGTTTTTCTGAAACAAAACCTTACAATTTTAATCCTGAACCTGATATTGTATACTTTGAAAAAAAAATAGTTTAATGGCAATTATTGGTAAAAATATAGATAAAGCAATTGAGGTGCTCAATTCTGGTGAGGTTATTGGTTTGCCAACGGAAACGGTTTATGGACTCGCAGGAAATGCTTATAACACAGAAGCTGTAACAAAAATATTTTCAGTTAAAAATAGGCCTAACTTTGACCCGCTTATAGTGCATACTTCAAGCATAGAAAGAATCAACGAGTTTGTGACTGAAATTCCAGAAATGGCCTTGAAGCTTGCTAATAAATTTATGCCGGGCCCATTAACTTTACTTTTGCCTAAAAAAGAAAACATTTCAGATTTAGTTACTTCTGGATTACCTACGGTGGCTGTTAGAATTCCTAATCATCCTTTGGCAATTGAACTTTTAGAAGGTATTAATTTCCCATTGGCAGCTCCGAGTGCCAATCCATTCGGATATATTTCACCAACAACCGCCCAACATGTTGATAACCAATTAGGTACTAAAATTCAGTATATTTTAGATGGTGGTGAGTGTAATGTTGGCATTGAATCTTCAATTGTTGGTTTTTTTGAAAATGAAGTCGTTGTTCTAAGAAAGGGTGGCTTGGCCATTGAAGAAATTGAAGCAATTGTGGGGCCAATTAAAATTAATGAACATTCTTCATCCAATCCTCAAGCACCTGGAATGCTGAAGAGTCATTATGCTCCTAGAACACCTTTATCGTTTTGGGGCGAAAAATCATTTTCGATAAAGGATTTTTCAAATACTGGTTTTTTAGCTTTCAGAGATTATAATCATGTTATACCTAAAGAAAACCAACTTGTTTTATCTGAAAAAGGTGATTTAAACGAAGCTGCAAAAAACTTATTCGCATACATGCGTTTATTAGATTCTAAAGGATTTAGTGAAATTTTCACTGAATTACTACCTGAAATAGGCTTAGGAAGAGCCATTAATGACCGAATCAAAAGGGCTACAACTAAAGAATAATTCAAGCGTTTTTTTAGGTATTCTTTGAATTTGATTCGGAGAAACAAGTTGAATTCAAATTTTATTTACCCTTTCCAAATAACATTCCTGTCTGCAAATACTAAAATTGAAAGGAATTATATATTTTTTGGAATTATTTTTTGTTAGATGGAAACTCAAGATAAACAGACTCTACTAATAGATTTGCATTATTTGCCCAATCTAGAATTCTTTACGTATCTACAATCCTTTCCCAATATTATACTTGAGGCAAATGAAAATTTCATTAAGCAAACTTACAGAAATCGTTGCTATATTCTTGGTGCAAATAAAGTTGAGATGCTCACCGTACCTGTAATAGATGGAAACAAAAAGGTATTAATAAAGGATTTAAAAATTGATTATAGTCAAAGATGGAACATAATTCATTGGAGAACCATTAGTGCGGCTTATGGTAAATCTCCTTTTTTTGAGTTTTACGCCGATTATTTCCAAAAT
>NZ_LXHX01000046.1:0-47453 GCF_001649495.1 Emticicia sp. MM
TGCGGCTTATGGTAAATCTCCTTTTTTTGAGTTTTACGCCGATTATTTCCAAAATATTTTAGACAAAAAAAATACTTTTTTATGGGATTTGAATTTTCAAATGCTGACAACTTGTCTGAAATTGTTAAAGGTTAATAGGACAATTAGTCATACTGAGGTCTATCAAAAAGAAGTTGATTCAAATGTTTTTGATGCAAGAACTCTATTTAATCCCAAAAAACAAGTAATTGAAACTAGTTTTTATCTGCCAAAGCCATATCAACAAAATTTTGGCAATGAATTTGTGCCAAATCTCTCAATTATTGATTTATTATTTTGTCGTGGAACTCAAGCCCTAGAAATTTTAAAAAATTCTTCGCTAAATTGAACACACTTAATTAATAAACCGTTATATTGCAATATAGATATTGTGCGAATGGATACAAAATGTGTTGATAAATAATAGATTAAACTATCTACTTCATCGCCAAATTGGTACCATTCAATCAATTAAAATTTAATCATTCAAAATTATTTTAATGGAGCCAAAGTTTTCACAAAAAGTCAAAGAAATCATCACCTTAGCACGTGAAGAAGCTTTACGTCTAGGACATGATTATATCGGAACCGAACACTTGATTTTGGGGATGATTAGAGATGGTGAGGGGATTGCTCTAAATCTATTGAGAGATTCTGGCGTACAACTCGATGAGCTACGTACCACTATTGAGCAGGCTACGAAAGGAACTGCTACCAATAACATTAAAAACTTGGCGAATATTCCACTTACTCGTCAGTCTGAAAAAGTATTAAAAATTACGCATTTAGAGGCTAAAATCTTTAAATCGCAACTGATAGGTACAGAGCATTTGCTATTGGCAATTTTGCGTGATGGCGATAACCTCGGTGGCCAAATTTTACAGAAGTTCCACCTTAACTACGAACAAACAAAAGAAATGCTTGAGTATCAACTTACTGGTCAGAAGCCTGTGATGGAACGTCCGGAGACTGATGATGATGACGAAAGAATTTTCGGTGGAGGCACTGGTGGGTACTCTCAGCAAAAAGGAGAACAAAAAAATCCTGAGAAATCAAAAACGCCTGTTTTAGATAACTTCGGACGCGACCTAACCAAGTTTGCAGAAGCTGGTAAATTAGACCCGATTGTAGGACGTGAACAAGAAATTGAGCGTGTAGCTCAGATTCTTTCAAGACGTAAGAAAAATAACCCAATTTTAATTGGTGAGCCTGGTGTTGGTAAAACCGCTATTGCAGAAGGTTTAGCACTTAGAATTGTGCAGAAGAAAGTTTCAAGAATTTTGTTCGGGAAACGTGTTGTTACGCTCGATTTAGCTTCTTTAGTGGCCGGTACTAAATACCGTGGACAATTTGAAGAAAGAATGAAAGCGGTAATGAATGAATTGGAGAAATCTCCAGATGTAATTCTTTTCATCGATGAGATTCATACCATTGTAGGTGCTGGAGGTGCAAGTGGCTCATTGGATGCTTCGAATATGTTTAAGCCAGCTTTAGCTCGTGGCGATATCCAATGTATCGGTGCAACAACCCTTGATGAGTACCGTCAATACATTGAAAAAGATGGGGCTTTAGCTCGTCGTTTCCAAATGGTAATGGTTGATGCAACATCAGTTGATGAAACCATCGAAATCTTAAATAACATTAAAGATAAGTACGAAGACCATCACCATGTAAATTACACACCAGAAGCTCTAGAGGCAGCGGTAAAATTATCAGAGAGATACATTACTGACCGTTATTTACCAGATAAGGCGATTGATGTTTTGGATGAAGTGGGTGCTCGTGTACACATCAATAATATTTCTGTTCCACAAGATATTTTATTCTTGGAAGAGCAAGTTGAATTAATCAAAAAAGAGAAGAATCAGGTTGTGAAGAGCCAACGCTATGAAGAAGCCGCTCAATTACGCGACCGTGAAAAGAAACTTTTAGAGCAACTCGACAAAGCCAAACAAGCTTGGGAAGAAGAAGCTAAAACTAAGCGTTATACCGTAAGCGAAGATAACGTTGCTGATGTTGTAGCAATGATGACAGGTATTCCTGTAACACGCGTGAACATGAACGAAGGTGAGAAAATCTTGAAAATGGGTGATGCACTTCGTGGAAGAATTGTTGGCCAAGATGCTGCAGTTGAAAAATTGGTTAAGTCGATTCAGCGAACAAGAGTTGGTTTGAAAGACCCTAAAAAACCAATTGGTTCATTTATTTTCTTAGGTCCAACCGGTGTTGGTAAAACGGAGCTTGCTAAAACACTCGCTACTTATCTTTTTGATAAAGAGGATGCACTCGTAAGAATAGATATGAGTGAATATATGGAGAAATTTAGCATTTCTCGATTAGTTGGAGCCCCTCCAGGATACGTTGGTTATGAAGAAGGTGGTCAATTGACTGAAAAAATTCGTAGAAAACCATATTCGGTAGTTTTGCTTGATGAGATTGAAAAAGCTCACCCTGATGTGTATAACATTCTCTTGCAAGTACTTGATGATGGTATTTTGACTGATAGTCTTGGTCGCAGAGTTGATTTCCGTAATACTATTATCATCATGACCTCAAATATTGGGGTACGTGATTTGAAAGATTTTGGGACAGGAATTGGATTTGCAACAAAATCAAGAGTTGAGAGCCAGGATGATATGGTGAAAAGCACAATTCAAAATGCTTTGAAGAAAACTTTCTCACCAGAATTCTTGAACCGCTTAGACGACGTAATCGTGTTTAATTCTTTGAGTCGTGAAGACATTCACAAAATCATTGATATTGCTTTAGGAAAATTGGTGGCACGTATTACTAACATTGGATATAATATCGAGCTTACTGAAAAAGCAAAAGATTTCTTAGCAGAAAAGGGTTACGACCAACAATACGGTGCAAGACCATTGAATCGAGCGATTCAAAAATATGTGGAAGACCCACTTGCTGAAGAAATCTTGAAAGGTGATGTGCAAGAAGGTGATACTATTTTAGTTGATTATAGCGGAGAAGGCGAAGCCCTTTCTTTTGGTAGAACTAAAAAAGAAGAATCTATTGAAAAGAATTAATTCTTAGAATCTAATAATGAAAAAGCACGGCAAACTGTCGTGCTTTTTCATTATTTTTGTGCCATGATTTTTGATTACATTAAATATATCTTCAAAGCAAAAGACGAGCATTCGCTACATTCCCCCTTTCTTTTTGATTTCTACACTAGAATTGTAAAAGATAAAACAAATTATGGAGTTTATAGTGAAATTGAAAATTTACGTAAACAAGCTCTGAAAGATAAAAGACTAATTAATATTACCGATTTTGGAGCTGGAGCAAAGTTAAATAGCAATAAGCAAAGAATGGTAAAAGATATTGCTAAGCATTCTCTTAAAAGACCTCAATTAGCCAAATTCTTACACCGTATCATTAGCTATTATAATTATAAAAATATCCTTGATTTAGGAACTTCTCTGGGCATTACCACGGCATATTTGGCCAAAGCAAATCAAGATTCACAAGTAAATACATTTGAAGGTTGTGCTGAAACCGCTAATGTTGCACAAGAAAACTTCGATGCTCTTTCAATCAATAATATTTCATTGAATGTTGGGAATATAGATACCCTTTTACCCGAAGTTCTACAAAAAATTGAGAAAATAGATTTTGCATTTTTTGATGCCAACCATCGATTTGAACCAACAATAAGTTATTTTGAACATTGTGTAGGCAAAATTCATGAGGATTCCTGCTTTGTTTTTGATGACATTTATTGGTCTAATGAAATGAAAATGGCTTGGGATACTATAAAAAAGCATCCCGAAGTAAGCATTAGTATAGATTTCTATTGGATTGGTATTGTATTTTTCCGAAAAAAGCAGCCTAAACAGCATTTCATTTTAAAATTTTAAACTAATTTAGAATTATTCCAAACTAAATGTTTTACTTGATTGTTGTTCTAAAAGATAGCAGATTTTAAGGTCAGTTTGATAAAACATTAGTTTGACTAACAAAACAATATGTCAGTTTTAGATATAAATAAAATTCGTAGAGATTTTCCGATATTAGATGAGAAAGTAAACGGTAGAGATTTGGTATATTTCGATAATGCTGCTACAACACAAAAACCTGTAAAAGTATTAGAGGCCTTATCAAATTATTACGGTCATTACAATGCTAATATCCACCGTGGGATTCATTATTTAGCTGAAAAAGCTACCACCGCGTTTGAGGATTCTCGTACTACTATTCAAAAATTCATGAATGCGGCCCATAAAGAAGAGATTATCTTTACTTATGGAACTACTGATGGAATTAATTTGGTAGCACAAACTTATGGACGAAAGTTCTTAAAAGAAGGAGATGAGATTATCATTAGTACCCTAGAACACCATTCTAATATTGTTCCTTGGCAAATTCTTTGTGAAGAAAAAGGATGTATTTTGAAAGTGATTCCTATTGATGATAATGGTGATTTGATATTAGAAGAATTTGATAATTTACTTACTGAAAAAACAAAATTTGTTTCTGTAGTGCATGTATCAAATGCTTTAGGTACTATCAATCCTATAAAATATATCATTGATAAGGCCCATGCAATTGGTGCAAAAGTATTAATTGATGGTGCTCAGGCTTCTTCACATATAACTATTGATGTGCAAGAGCTTGATACCGATTTTTATGTTTTTTCTGCACACAAATTATTTGGTCCAACTGGAATGGGTGTATTATATGGTAAATCAGATATTCTAAATGCCATGCCACCGTACAGAGGAGGAGGTGAAATGATTAAAGAAGTTTCTTTCGAAAAAACAACTTATAATGAATTACCCTATAAATTTGAAGCGGGTACACCAAATATTGCCGATGTGGTTGCAGTTAAATATGCCATTGATTATATTAATGAATTAGGAAAGGAAAACATTGCGGCTTATGAAGATGTATTGTTGAAATATGCAACTGAAAAGTTAACTGAAATTGAAGGTTTAAGAATTGTTGGACAAGCCAAGCAAAAGGTTTCAGTAGTTTCGTTTGTAATTGATGGCGTTCATCCACAAGATATTGGTGTGATTCTCGACCAACAAGGAATTGCTGTTCGAACAGGGCATCATTGTACACAACCATTGATGAAACGCTTAGGTATTCCCGGAACTTCAAGAGCTTCATTTGCTGTTTATAACACAACCGAAGAAATAGATAAGTTGATTATGGGTATCCATAAAGTAAAAAAGATGGTTCTTTAAAATTAAAGTTTAGATGATAAACTTTGCAGTATAATTAATTGAAAAGTTTCAGCATTGGGTAAATATGACCATTAACGAAATACAAGATGAAATCATTGAAGAGTTTGAACTTTTTGATGATTGGGAAGGAAAGTACGAATATATTATTGATTTAGGGAAAAAGTTGCCGAAGTTGGCAGACGAATACAAAACTGAAGATAATATTATTAAGGGTTGTCAATCTGTTGTTTGGCTTCATGCTTACAAGAAAGATGATAATCTTTTTTTCGAGGCTGATAGTGAGGCTATTATCGTGAAAGGCTTGGTGAGCATGTTAGTAAAAGTAATGACTAATCATACGCCAGAAGAAATAGCGAATGCAGATTTATATTTTATTGATAAAGTAGGTCTTTCGAGTCATTTGGCACAAACTCGTTCGAATGGTTTGGCGTCAATGGTAAAACAAATGAAGGCTTATGCAATTGCCTATCAAGCAAGAAATTAAGGATTGGTTCTAATTAAAAATAAAAATGAACGAGCAAGAATTAAAAGAAAAAGTAATTGAAGCAATTAAGCAGGTTTATGACCCTGAGATTCCAGTGGATGTTTATGAGCTAGGTTTGATTTATGATATAAAAATTTTTCCTGTAAATAATGTTTATATCTTAATGACCCTTACCTCGCCTTCATGCCCTTCAGCCGAGTCAATTCCTGTAGAAATTGAACAAAAAATTCGAGAAATTGAAACGGTGAGCGATGTAAGTGTCGAACTTACTTTTGACCCGCCTTACTCGACAGAGATGATGTCGGAAGTGGCAAAGCTTGAACTTGGATTTATGTAATTTCGAAAACCTGTAGGTTATCATATAAAAGTGTTGATTTTTCCCCTACAACACATT
This sequence comes from Emticicia sp. MM, assembly GCF_001649495.1. NCBI lineage: Bacteria > Pseudomonadati > Bacteroidota > Cytophagia > Cytophagales > Leadbetterellaceae > Emticicia > Emticicia sp. MM. The sequence goes on from NZ_LXHX01000046.1 coordinate 6,104, forward strand.
AAACCAAATAAAAAAGCTCCCCTTTAGGGGCAGGGGGCACTTAATACTATGTATCCTCCTCATTTAGTAGCACCTATGAAAGCAGATTTAGTAAATGCTGGCTTTCAAGAATTACTTTCTTCGTCTGATGTAGATAATTTCATGGCCAATCAAAAAGGTACTTCTTTGGTTGTCATTAACTCGGTTTGTGGCTGTGCTGCCGGTACTTGTCGCCCAGGTGTGAAATTAGCTTTACAAAGAACAGAAGCTAAACCAGATTCATTGGTTACTGTATTTGCTGGTGTTGATACCGATGCAACTCAACAAATGCGTTCATACATTCCGTTTCCTCCATCATCACCTGCGATTGCCATTTTTAAAGATGGAGAAATTGCACATTTTATCGAAAGACACCACATTGAAGGTCGTTCGGCTGAGATGATTGCAATGCACCTTTCGGCAGCTCTTGAAGAAATTGTTGGAGAGGAAGCTTAAAAAAGTTATGAGTTCTGAGTATTACACCGATATCCTATGGTGAACCACTCAGAACTCATTACCTCAATACAAATTAGAAGTTTGGTTTCAATAAATATTTGCCGTAGAATTCGTCAATTACTTTCACTGCGTCTTCAGCAGTATCTACCAATTTAATTAGTTTTAAATCTTCTGGATTTATATTTTTTTCTTGCTCACACATAGTTTGTGTCAACCAATCTAGTAAGCCTTTCCAGTATTCACTCCCAACCATTACAATAGGGAAACGGGCAATTTTCTTAGTCTGAATTAATGTTAAGGCCTCAAAAAGTTCGTCGAGTGTGCCAAAACCACCGGGCATAACTATAAAACCTTGAGAGTATTTCATGAAACAAACTTTTCTTGCAAAGAAATAATCAAAGTTGATGCTTTTATCTTGGTCAACGTAGCGATTAGGCACTTGTTCAAATGGTAATTTGATGTTTAATCCAACCGATTTTCCTCCATTTTCAGCTGCACCTTTATTTCCTGCTTCCATAACCCCAGGGCCTCCACCAGTAATCACACCATAACCTCTAGATACTAATTTAGCTGCAATTTCTTCTGAAAGTTTATAATATTTGTGGTCGGGTTTTGTTCTAGCCGAACCGTAAATAGTTACACAAGGACCAATTTTTGCTAATCGGTCGAAACCATCAACAAATTCTGCTACTGTTTTTAATATTTGCCATGAATCTTGACTCTGAATTTCATTCCAGCCTTTTTCTACAAATGCCTCACGAATCAATTCTTCTTCATTTAAAATAATTTCTTTTTCTGCCATAATTTTATTTTTTATTATAGACAATCTTTTGTCTGTCGATAAACTTTTATTTGGTTGAATTAGTACAATTCTTCTGTTAAGTTCAAGAGAATTGGATAATGAAAACGTATATTTGCAAAAAAAAGTTTATAATACCTAAAAAATGAATTTTCTTGCTTAAAGAAGATTCAGATTTCCAAAATAATAATACTATGAAAGTAGCAATTGCAGGTGACCACGCAGGATTTGAATACAAGAAAATTATTCTTCGTTATCTTCAAGAACAAAACTATCAAACTGCAGATTTCGGGCCTTACACTGATGAATCAATGGATTATCCTGATACTGCACATCAATTATCAAGTGCGGTAGAAAGTGGTGAGTATGAATTTGGGATTTTGATTTGTGGTAGTGGCAATGGTGTTTGCATGACCGCTAACCATCATAAAGGTATTAGAGCAGGCTTGGCATGGAATGTTGAAGTAGCAGCATTAATCAGACAACATAATAACGCAAATGTAATCTGTTTGCCAGCTCGTTTTATTGATGAAAATTTGGCATTAGATTGTGTAAAAACCTTCTTGAGTACTGAATTTGAAGGTGGGCGTCATGCCAGAAGAGCCGATAAAATATCTTGCTAAGTGATAATGAAAGAGGCATGAAAAATCTTTTTCATGCCTCTTGAAGTTTAATATTTCCTCTGATAAATACCCTTTATTTTTGTTCCTTGATAATCATCTGCCAATGCAGGAATTCTCTTGAATATTTTGGGAATGACATTCTCTTTATCAATGATTATGGTTGGCGGGTCTTTCTTGAAATTATCAAAGATATTAATGATACTCTCATAATTATCCGGATTTTCTAAATCAATTTTCGATAACTCCCAGTTTAGGTAGCATGTTGCTGCTTTACCGTAGGTATATTCATCAATACGTTCGCCGATTACCAACATTTTTTGTCCTTGCATAAGCTGTGGTAGTTCTTTGGGTTTAACACGCATGTCGGTTAGCTGTTCAAAACCTTTCCCGATAATCGGTGTTACGCCTTGATATTGAATCATTAAGGTAACTATTAGAAATACAGTAAAAAGTAATTCTGGAAGAAATGCTCCTCGGAGGTGAAAAAACCAACCCGTGATGAAATATGCAAAAAAAGGAACAAAGATAATAAACTGCATCGGAGCAACACTTGGCGAGAGAAACAAAGCAATTAGAGAAGCAATGCCCCATATCAACATGATTTGTTGGGTACGTTGCTGATAACTGTTATATCTACTTACTTGAGTTTGACGCAAGAAACCCAGAACTGCTAGTACAGAAGGAATAGAAATAGCTATAAAGGCACTTTTGAAATCTTCTAAACTATATTGTTTGATTTTGAAGATTCCATTGAACCAATTATACTTAAATTCATCAAGACTATCGTAAAAATAGAAATAGAGTGCCGATAAAAATATGGGAAAGACGAATCCAAGAATGGCAAGGAAATGTTGGCGTAAATTGGCATTGGTAAAAAATACCAAGCTAGAAATACTCCAAAATATAAATACCATTGTTGGTTGGTGAAATAGAGAAGCAATGCCAATGTAAAGTCCAACTTCAAACACTTCGTCAGATACACCCTCACGGCGTTCCATCTGTTTAACCAATTTATTGAATGCAAAAAGTAAAAAAGTTGTTGATAATAAAACAGGTGAAAGTTTACTAATATCAAACGAGATATTCATCAACAATACATAGATTAACCCTGGTGCATAATTCTTTTCAAGATACGTTTGTCGAGTATTACAAACAAAAGTAAAGTAGATAGCCTGAAAATAGGTGATAAGTAATGCAATGAATTCATAGACAAATTGAGACCTTCCAAATGAAACATCAATAGTCCAATATATGAATGATGCGAGTGGGCCAATGTTGGTCCATACTTCACGATATAGAAAACGTCCATCATGGATTTTTTCACCGACCAACATCCATTCTAATTCAGGTAAAAGTAAAGGTAGTTTTTGCCCAAGAAATGGAAGTTTGATTATCACAACTAGAATTAGAAGTGAAAAAATGTGAAACAGAGAATTTAACCTAAAAAATGTTAGCAAGGCTTTAAGGATATTAGTTATACTGCAAAGTTATGAAAAAAGAAGTTGATGTATAAAACTTTACTTTATTTAACCCCAAAAAATGCGGATATTTGCATAAAATTGATTGTTGAAGGTATTTAAGAACGTAATTTAAGTAAATGGTTTTATATATTCGTTCAAATATTCTGAATTCAATCATTTAAAATAAAAAAATGATGGAATCAAAAAGACAAAAACAAGTAGCAAAACAGATACAGAAGGATTTAGGTGAAATTTTTCAGCGTGAAATGAAAAGCCAATTAGAAGGTGCTTTCGTAACAATTACAGATGTAAAAGTTACGCCTGATTTGGCGATTGCAAGAGTTTATTTAAGTTTTTTATTGACAAAAGACAAAGAAGGTATTCTGCAAATAATCAGAGAAAATACAAAGTCAATTCGCACGCAACTAGGAGAAAGAGTGCGTCATCAATTAAGAATTGTGCCAAATCTTCAGTTTTTTATTGATGATACCGCCGAATATGCCCAAAAAATTGATGCACTTTTTGCAACTATTGTCATTCCTCCAGCGGAAGAGGAAACCGAGTCTTAATTAATTCATTAAAAATTAATGTTTGAATACTTTAATTTTAAAAGCAAGCTTTGAACCTATCATTTCTTATTGCCAAACGATATTTTTTTTCTAAAAAGAAAAAAAGCTTTATCAATTTTATTTCCATTATTTCGATGCTGGGTATTGGTATCGGTACGATGGCTTTGGTAATTGTATTATCGGTTTTTAATGGTTTAGAAGACTTAAATCGAAGAATTTTCAAATCATTTGACCCTGATTTGAGGATTTTACCAATGGTAGGAAAGAGTTTTATTTTGGATGAAAAACAATTAAACTTAATAAAATCTCTCAATGGAATTGATTATGTAACGGAAGTAATCCAAGACAATGCTTTAGTGAAATATGAAAATTCTCAAATGGTAGTTACACTAAAAGGGGTTGATGATGGTTTTCAAAAACATAGCCCTTTAAGGAAATCACTTGTTGAAGGAAATTTTATCCTCCAAAAAGATAGTGTTGATTATGCATTTATTGGAGGTAATGTTTATGGTGCTTTGAATATCTCATTACAAAATATCATTGAACCACTCGAAATTTGGTATCCTCGTAATCGGAAATCGGTTTCTTTGAATCCAGATGATAATATCAATCGATATACTATTAATATATCAGGAGCTTATTCTTTGGAGCAATTTCATGATGATTATGTCTATGTGCCACTATCAGTTGCACAACAATTAACCGAATACGGAAATAAAAGAAGTAGCCTCGAAATTCAAGTTAAACAAGGTTTTGAGATTCCAGAAATTCAAAAGGAAATTAAAAAAATCTTAGGGGAAAACTTTCTTGTACAAAACCAAGACGAACAAAATGCCTCCTTATTTAGGGCCATTAAAATCGAAAAACTTTTTATTTTTATAGCTCTATTGTTTATCATTGGGATTGCCTCTTTTAATATTTTCTTTTCTTTAACCATGTTGGTTATTGATAAGCAACAAGATATTAAAACGATTTTTGCCATGGGGGCTGATGAAAGTATGGTCAAAAGGATTTTCTTTTCGGAAGGAGCAATTGTATCTTTTATTGGTGCAATCGTTGGCCTAATTTTAGGCGGTTTGATTTGTTTCTTACAAGAAAATTTTGGTATCATCAAAATGGGAATGGAGAGTTCGATTGTAGATGCTTATCCTGTAAAAATGCAACTTTCAGATTTTATTTTAACATCAATATCTATCATTATTATTACATTAATAGCCTCTTATTTACCCGCTCAAAGGGCAGCCAAAAACTAATATTTTTAAAAAATGTTGTGATTAAAATTAATTGAATTAACCCAATGAATAAAATATTAGGAGTAATAGTACTGTTTTTTTCGTTAAATCAAGTTTTTGCTAAAGATTTTGTAACTATTGACACAACTAAGCGTTGGATACTTGCCAATAATAGAATTGATTACGATGAAATTCATCTAATTCCTTTCCAAAAGAGTAAATTAACACTCAATACATTAGTGCTACAATTTGCAGAGAATGGTAAAATTCGATACGATTATGAAACCAATTCAAAATTTGGAAGTAATTCTGAAATCAAATATTTAGATATAAATACCTCTTTTTCTGCATGGGAAATAGATACTGTTAATCAATTACTATTACTTACCATACAAGCGGGCTATGAAACGTTTGATGATTTTCGATTTAAACGCTCTTATAAAATTGAACAAGGAGCTAATGGCCTAGTTTTAAAGCAAGTGAGTGAAGAGTTTTTTGCAGATTTAAGAAAGGAATCACAAGCGAGCGTAGGAACACTTAGAAAGCCTCTGGCTACACCATTAGTACAGGTTGATTATTTTGAGAAAATCCAAACCTTATTTGATAAATCAAAAAAATGGATTTTAGTAAGAAATAGAATTGAGCGAGGGGATATTCAATTTACAACTTATGATGAGTCGAAATTAACGATTAACAATTTGGTTATGTCTTGGCTCAAAAATGGGAAAATTGAATATGAATATGAGAGTGACCCTAAAATTAGATTTTGTGCGGGTGTAGATTTTTTAGATATTGATACCGATGAAACTACTTGGGAATTCGATAATAAAAAAAATATTCTTACACTTACCTTAAAAGGAGGGTATGCAAGTTTGGATGATTTTAAGTTTAAGCGTGAATACTTTGTTGAGATTATTGATGATGGCTTTGAATTAAGAAAAATAAAAGAGCACTATTTCAATGATTATCGTAATAGAGGAAGAGAACATAAAGAAATTCGAAAAAGAAAAGAAAGAGTAAAGTATTAAATTGTTTGAAGAAAAAGGTATGAGGTTTTTTTTAAGTTTTGTGTTTTTTTGTTGGGGTATCAGCGTTTTTGCCCAAGAAAACACCATTTTAGCTCCAACTAAGGGTCAGTATAATCCTTCACGTACGAAAGAAGTTGATTTGGTTCATACAAAACTTGAGCTTAAACCAGACTGGAAAAATCAATGGCTTTTGGGAAAAGCAACCATTACATTAAAACCTCACTTTTACCCACAAACACAAGTAAGTTTAGATGCTAAAGGCTTTGAAATTAAGGAAGTTACACAGAACAACAAGCCTCTTAAATTTGAATATAACAAATTAGTTTTAAAAGTAGATTTAGCTCAAGTTTACACTCGAAAGGATACATTTTCATTACAAATAACATACATTGCTAAGCCAAATGAGTTGCCTACTGGAGGAAGTGAGGCAATAACTTCAGATAAAGGCCTCTATTTTATTAATCCTTTAGGTACAGAATTAGATAAACCTCAACAAATCTGGACACAAGGTGAAACAGAAGCTAATTCTTGTTGGTTTCCTACCATAGATTCGCCAAATCAGAAAATGACCCAAGATATTTTCTTGACGGTAGAATCTAAGTTTACTACACTTTCCAATGGTAAGTTAATTTCATCCAAACTGAATTCAGATGGCACTCGCACTGACTATTGGAAACAATCAAAACCTGCCGCTCCTTATTTGACAATGATTGCAGTTGGCGATTTTAAGAAGATTATTGACCCCAATTTTAAGGATTTTGAAGTTAGCTACTTTGTAGAACCCAAATTTGAAAAATACGCAATGAATATTTTTGGTCGAACTCCAGAAATGATTCGGTATTTTGAAAAACTCCTAGGAGTAAAATTTCAGTGGGAAAAATATGCTCAAATGGCTGTCCGTGATTACGTTTCTGGAGCAATGGAGAATACAACAGCCACGATTCACGGTGAGTTTATTCAAAAGGATAATCACCAATTGGTTGATGACAATGATGATGGGGTGATTGCCCATGAACTTTTTCATCATTGGTTCGGAGATTTAGTTACTTGCGAATCTTGGGCAAATTTACCATTAAATGAAGCTTTTGCTAATTATGCTGAATATTTGTGGGCAAACTATAAGTATGGGAAAGATGAAGGCGATTTAGTGTCGTTTATTGCACTAAATCAATATTTAGATGAATCTAAAGAAAAACAAGAGCCACTCATCAGATTCCAATATAATGACAAAGAAGATATGTTTGATTCACATTCTTACGCAAAGGGTGGGAGAATTTTACACATGCTCCGAAATGTTGTTGGTGATGAGGCTTTTTTTGAAGCTTTAAAGCAGTATCTTTTACAATATTCCTACAAGACTGCCGAAATAGAAGATTTAAGAATTGTATTTGAAAATGTGACAGGTCAGGACTTGCATTGGTTTTTTGAACAGTGGTTTTTGAAGCCAGGTCATCCTATTTTAAAGGTTTCACATGATTACAAAGAAGGCAAAATATTGTTGAATATCAAACAAATTCAAGACACCACCTATACACCAATCTATCGTATTCCATTGAAAGTTTTCGTAAAAACAGAAGGTGAGGAGTTCGTTAAAGAAATTGTGATTGATAAGAAACAACAAAGTTTTGAAATTGCTGCTAGTTTTTCTCCAAAAATGGTGCTCTTAGACCCCGAAAATATCTTGGTTGGTAAAATAGAGCACCCAAAGTCGAAGGATGAGTTGATTTATCAATTTTATAATTCAGCAAATACAATTTCAAAGCTTAATGTACTTGATTCATTGACTTTTATTCCAGAAGAAGATACAACTTTCTATTATCCTGCAGCCGACAAGAAAATTAGACAATTGTTGATTGATGCAACTAAGGATAAATTCTGGCGAGTAAGACAATTTGCCGTTCAAAAACTCTTCGATTATGATGGCGAGGATTTCCTTGAAGTAGAAAGAGCTTTACAATATAGAGTTATTCACGATGAGCGTTCGTATGTACGTGCGGATGCAATTTTAGCTATGAAAGGCTTCCAAAATTCTCATAATGATAAGCTTTTTAGAGAGGCACTCAACGATAGTTCATATACAGTGCAAGCGGCGGCTATTGAGGCACTTTTGGCTACTAAGCCTGTCGATGCTTTAGAGTTGGTTTTAAAATTTGAGACTTCAACTGACCCCAATATTTTTGCTGCGGTTGCCAATTATTTTGCTGAGGAGGCTTCACCTCTGCGATTCGATTGGTTTATGATTCATTTAAAACAAATGAAAGGAAATGATTTATACCAAGTATTAGGAATTTTTGGTACTTATTTAGTGAAATCTTCTACCGAAATTCAATTGAAAAGTGTACCTCTTTTAAAACAAATTGCACAAAATGATTCTCAATGGTATGTTCGTTTTGCAGGAATGCAAACCTTAAATCTAATCAGTGATAATAAGGAAGTAAAAGCCATAATTAAGGAGATTACAGATGCTGAGAAAGATGAACGACTGAAAAAAATCTACAAACAATTCAAGGATATTTAGTTGGAAACAATTAAAAATATTCGATTTTTGACTAAATTTAGGGTCGTAATGCAATTTTGAATATGCGAAATGATAATGAATAGTATTATCATTTTAAAATATACTTTTAATACCTAAACCCACATTTATAATGAATAGAAATATTCAAGATGGATTAAATTTTTTCTCTAAAGTTACTTGGCCGAGAGCTTGGAATGCTTTGAAAAATGTGGGTAGTTATCTTGAATCAAAAGTTACAGGACGACCAATTCATAGAGGCTTACCGATTGCAATTTCTATTGAGCCAACTACTTCATGTAATCTTCGTTGTCCAGAATGTCCGAGCGGACTAAGGAGCTTTACTCGTCCAACGGGTATGCTTCCTGAAAATCTTTTTAAGCAAACCATTGACGAACTTTCAGAAACACTACTATATTTGATTTTCTATTTTCAAGGAGAGCCATATTTACATCCGAAATTCTTAGAATTAGTTAAATATGCTTCCCAAAAAGGCATTTATACTGCTACTTCCACTAATGCACATTATTTAACAGATACTTTGGCAAAAAAAACTATTGAATCGGGTTTGGATAGAATGATTATTTCAATTGATGGAACAACCCAAGATGTTTATGAACAATACAGAGTTGGTGGAAATTTAGATAAAGTTATTGAAGGAACTAAAAAGATTGTGCATTGGAAAAAAGAGTTAAAGTCAAAAACGCCACACATTATTTTTCAATTTTTGGTAGTTAAACCCAATGAGCATCAAATTGAAGATGTAAAGCAATTAGCCAAAGAAATTGGTGTTGATGAAGTAGCTTTTAAAACAGCACAAATTTATGATTACGAAAATGGCTCGCCCTTAATTCCAACGATTGATAGATATTCAAGATACGAAGACAGAGGAGAGGGGCAGTATAAAATCAAGAATAAGCTACTTGACCATTGTTGGAAAATGTGGCATTCATGTGTAATTACTTGGGATGGTTTGGTTGTTCCTTGTTGTTTTGATAAAGATGCAGAATACAGAATGGGAGATTTAAAAGCTAAATCATTCAAAGATATTTGGCAAAGTGCTCCTTATCAGCATTTTAGGAAATCGCTTACAACAGCACGTTCGGAGATAGAAATGTGTAAAAACTGCACAGAAGGTACAAAAATTTGGGGATAATCTAAATAAAACTTAACAATCATATAATCTATTTTTTAAACACTATGACACCTCTAACACGAATTAAATTAATGTTGATGATGTTTCTCATGTTTTGTACTTGGGGAGCTTGGTATGGCCAAATGGGAAAATATTTATTTACATCTTTGAATGCAACAGGCGACCAAATAGGAGGGGCTTATGCGACATTCTCTATCGCTTCGATTGTTGCACCATTCTTTATGGGTATGATTGCAGACCGCTTCTTTTCTGCTCAAAAAGTGATGGGTGTTTTAAATATTATTGGGGCAATAATTCTATATTTTTTAATTCAAACTAAAGACCCAGATGTATTCTTCTGGTATATTTTGGCTTACACGATAACTTTCGCACCAAATTTAGCACTTTCAAATTCCATTGCGATGAATCAAATGGAAAATCCTGAAAAAGAATTTCCTTCGATAAGAGTAGTTGGTACAATTGCTTGGATTGTCATTACAAATATTATTGGTTTCTATGGTGTAGGCGATAAGGTAACAATCTTCCAAATTGCTATGTTTACTTCAATTGCTTGGGCGGTTTTTGCATTTACGCTTCCAAATACACCTCCAAAAGCAACTAAAGCAACTTCTATCGGCGAGATATTAGGTACAGATGCGTTTGTATTATTCAAAGACCGTTCGTTTTTGATTTTCTTTATTTGTTCAATTTTAGTTTGTATTCCGCTTTCATTCTACTATGCTCACGCCAATTTATCATTGACAGAATCAAATATGACAAACGTTGAAAATAAGATGTCTCTTGGTCAGGTTTCTGAAGTTGGTTTTATGCTTCTTATTCCTTTTGCTTTAAGTAAATTTGGAATCAAGAAAATGTTGATAGTTGGCTTAATTGCTTGGATTGTACGCTTTATTTGTTTTGGTTATGGAGATGGAATTTCATCTGCATGGATGCTTTATTTAGCGATTGTTCTTCACGGTGTATGTTATGACTTCTTCTTTGTTACCGGACAAATTTATACAGATAACAAAGCGGGTGAAAAAATTAAGAACTCAGCTCAAGGTTTAATTACTTTAGCCACTTACGGAATTGGTATGGGTATTGGTTCTATCCTTTCTGGCAAAGTTTTAGATAAGTATACAACAAAAGTAGGCGAAGTAAGTACGCACGATTGGACATCAGTTTGGATGGTACCTGCGGCCATTGCTGCAGTAGTATTAGTACTTTTTGTTCTCGTTTTTAAAGATAATACAAGAGCAAATGCTTAATAAAGAGATACAAAAAAAGGGACTTTGCGAAAGCAAAGTCCCTTTTTTATTGGTTCGAAAATAACTAGCTTTTGAATTTGAGTGATTCAACTAATTTCATTTTTGAAACTACAAATGTTGGAATGGTAATAACTGCCCAAACTAGTATAACCGTTACAACATTTAGCCATAAAACTGTTAGCCAATCAATAGAAATTGGAACAAAACTCATATAATAGCTTTCGGAATCTAAGGGAATAATTTTGAATTCTTTTTGCAGAAAACAGAACCCTAAACCAATGATATTTCCATATGCCATTCCTTTGATAATGATTGTTAGACCATTGTAAATAAATATCTTTCGAATTTTGGCATTATCAGAACCTAATGCTTTTAATAAACCAATCATTGGTGTTCGCTCCATCATCATTACCAGCAAGACAGAAATCATATTAAAACTAGCAACTAACAAAATTAGTCCAATAATCACGATAATATTTCTGTCCATGAGGCTAAGCCAATCAAAAATGGCTGGAAACATATCGGTAACTCTTAATATTTGCATGTCTTGGTCTATTTCATCAAAAACTTGTTTGGCGGTAGCATCTAATTGGTCAAAATTTTTGATAAAAATTTCATAATGACCCACTGTTTGATTATTCCAATCATTCATTTTCTGAATTAATGCTAAATCTCCTAGAATGAAGTTTTTATCAAATTCTTCCAAACCTGTTTCATAAATACCAACTACTTTTACTTTTCTAATTCGTGGAGGATTTTGAATAAAGTAAATACGTACTTCCTCAGAAAGTTTGATTTTTAGCTGATTAGCTATTTTTTTACTGATAATTATCTCATCAGAATAGGTTGTATCCTTAAAATTTATTTTTCTACCTTCGACCAAATTTTCATTAAAAGTATCCCAGTCATAGTCTTTTCCAACGCCTTTTATCACAATACCAGCGTGTTCTTCTGTTGATTTTAATAAACCAGCTTTATTAGCAACTACCTGAAGATGCCTGATTTCGGGGATTTTTCTGTAATTTTGATGAAATTTTGTATTTATTGTCAAAGGCGTTTCCTCAAACGATTGATTCAGCGTAATTTTGCTAACTTGAATGTGAGAACTCAAACTAAAAAGTTTTTCTTTGATGGTTTTTTTGAAGCCAATCAAGATACTAAATGAAATAATCATCACAGCCAAGCCAATTGCAATACTTGATATCCCAATCTTTGTAACTGTTGAAGTAAATGTGGTTGTGTTGGTTTTTTGAATTCTTTGAGCAATAAACCTTGGTAAATTCATTATAATTTAAAATCTGATATTTTACAAAACTATCATTTTTTGAACCAAACATTGAAATTTTGGGGTCAATTTTATTAAAAATACTCATCAAAAAATGATTTAATTTGTTTTTGTACATTAATTTATATGAATATAAAAATCTTTTTAATTAAAGTAATTGTATTATCTGCCCTTTCATGGGGAACTATTGAGGCATTTTTCTATTTTGACCCTTACAAAAAACACGACTTTGAAACATCCTACAATGCAATTATTATTGATAAATATAAAATTCTTCAAGAAACACCATCTCCAAAAGTTGTTTTGATAGCTGGTTCTAATTTTGCTTATGGAATCAATAGTAAATTATTAGCAGACTCTCTGAAAAAGCCTGTTGTAAACATGGCTATTCATTATAATTATGGCTCGAAGTTTATGCTAAAGCAATTAGAATCAGAATTAAAGAAAGGTGATACAGTAATTATGGGTTTTGAATATATCATTGAGAGTAAAGGAAATATCAGTGAACAAATGTTGATGGCTCGATATTTCCCAAAAGCACATGAATGGATTGAATATGATGATATTTTTGAAAGAATAAGGGCTTACAGTTTGTTGAGAATCAAAGTTTTTAGGGTTGGTTTAGAGCGATTAATCAAACAAAATAAAATTGATTATTCAATTAACGATACCACCAGTGTGTTTTTTAGAGGGGCGGCCAATCAATATGGAGATTTAGTAAGTCATTATAATAATCCAAGATTTAAAACTATCCCAAGGGCAATTTTGAGTGATAAAATGAGTTTAAAAGAATCAATTCAAGATATGAATTTATTCTATAAAACAATGAAAGCAAGGGGAGTAGAGGTATATTTTGTCTATCCAACTTATTCGGAGGAAAATTATGCTTTAGATAAACCAATTATTGAAAAATATAAAAAAGAGTATGATTCTTTAGCCGTTTTTCCAATTTTAGGTAAACCCACTGATTTTGTTTTTGCAGATTCGCTTTATCATGATATGGCCTATCACCTAACACAAAAAGGCGGAGATATTCGAACCGGAAAAATTATTCAGCTATTAAGAAAGAAATAAAAGCATCATAAAGTACTTCCATTTGAAGACTTTATTCTCTGATAAAAATATGATTTTTAATTCAATTGAATTTTTATTGTTTTTTCCCATTGTTACGATTATTTATTTTTTGTTGAAGCATAATAATAGATGGTGGTGGCTTTTGGCAGCAAGTTGTGTATTTTATATGGTTTTTAAGCCTGAATATCTTTTGATTTTAGGCTTTACGATTGTAGTTGATTACTATGCTGGGATTTGGATTGAAAATGCACAAGGAAAGCAAAAGAGGCTTTACTTGATTATGAGTTTGGTGGCAAATATTGGGGTTTTGGCATTTTTTAAATATACAAACTTTGCCATTTTTGCCTTAGCACAGGCCAATATCGCTCATTTTAAATTACTTGATTTTATTTTACCTATTGGCTTATCTTTTCATACTTTTCAAGCGATGAGTTATACAATTGAAGTATATCGTGGCAATCAAAAGGCTGAAAGACATTTTGGTATATATGCACTTTATGTAATGTTTTACCCACAGTTGGTGGCGGGGCCAATTGAACGACCACAAAATGTCTTGCATCAATTCTATGAAAGGATGACTTTTGATTATGCAAGAGTTACGAGCGGCTTAAAACTAATGGCTTGGGGGCTTTTTAAAAAAGTAGTCATTGCCGATCGATTAGCTCTATTTGCCGATAAAGTTTATAATAGTCCGATGGAATATGAAGGAATTCCAATCATCGTAGCTACGTTTTTCTTTACCTTTCAAATTTTCTGCGATTTCTCTGGGTATTCAGATATTGCTCTTGGTACTGCCGAAGTGATGGGTTTTAAACTCATGAAGAATTTCGACCGTCCGTATTTCTCTAAAAGTATTTCTGAGTTTTGGAGAAGATGGCATATATCACTTTCAACGTGGTTCCGTGATTATTTGTATATCCCATTAGGTGGTAATCGGGTTAGCAAAACTCGACAAAATTTCAACCAATTTTTGGTTTTTGCAGTGAGTGGTTTGTGGCATGGAGCCAATTGGAACTTTATTATTTGGGGAGCATTACACGGATTTTATTTGATTTTTGCCCGATTGACAAAGAAACCAAGGGAGTTTTTCTACAAAATAACTGGAATTGAGCGAATTCCAATGCTTCATAAAAGTATTCAAGCTTTCATTACGTTTTTATTAGTTGCTTTTGCATGGATATTTTTCAGAGGAAATTACCTTGAACAAAGTCAATGTTGGCATTTGATTACACATTTATTTACGAATCTTCCAACTTGGCATGAGTTCTTGACTTATCAATATTTATCTCAAAATGTTTTTTTAGGCTTTACCATCGTTGAATTTATTATTGCTTTATGCTTAATAATCTTCATGGAAATGATTCATTATATTCAAAGAGATAAAAGTATCCGAGCAATCATTTCAAGTTATTCTACTCCAAAAAGATGGATAATATATTATGCTTTCATGATTGCCTTTTTCCTGCTTGGCGTTTTCGACCAACCTGCCCAATTTATCTATTTTCAGTTCTAAAACTCTATTCGTTTCATATAAAAGACCATAATAGTTGGTAGGAGAAAGAAACTTTGTTTGCAAGCAAAGGCTTTTTCTCCTAATTTTGTATTTTAGAAATGTAATCATGACCGAACAAATCCTTATTCTTGATTTTGGCTCGCAATTTACCCAGCTTATTGCCCGTCGAGTTAGAGAACTAAATGTGTATTGTGAAATACACCCTTTCAATAAAATTCCCGCTATTACACCCGAAATTAAAGGTGTTATTCTTTCAGGGAGTCCGTGTTCAGTAAGAGATGAAGATGCTCCGATTGTTGATTGGCAAGAATTTGCCAAAACGCTTCCTGTTTTGGGTGTTTGTTATGGAGCACAAATGATGGCTCAAACTGGCGGTGGCGAAGTGGCTCCCTCTTCAATTAGAGAATATGGACGCACAATTTTGAATAAAGTAGATAATCGTTACGCTTTATTTAAGGACGTGGCTGATGATACTCAAGTTTGGATGTCGCACAGTGATACCATTGCACAGCCTCCTAAAGATGCGGATATTATTGCTTCTACTGATACAGTAAAAGTTGCAGCTTTTAAAATAAAGGAAAAACCAGTTTATGGTATTCAGTTTCACCCAGAAGTGACACATACAGTTTTGGGAAAAACAATTATTAAAAACTTTGTGGTGGATATCTGTGAATGTTCTCAGTCTTGGACGCCCGATTCATTTGTAGAAGAAACAATCAAAGATTTACGTGAAAAATTAGGCGATGATAAAGTAATTATGGGTCTATCTGGTGGTGTTGATTCATCGGTAGCAGCAACTTTAATTCACCACGCAATCGGAAAAAATCTATATTGCATATTCGTTGATAATGGTTTGCTTCGTAAAGGTGAATTTGAAGAGGTGCTTGATTCATATAAAGGTTTGGGGTTAAATGTCGTGGGTGTTGATGCGAAAGATAGATTTTATGAAGCATTGAAAGGTTTAACAGACCCTGAAGCTAAACGAAAAGCTATTGGAAAAACATTCATTGATGTTTTTGATACCGAATCTCATAAAATTGAAGGAGCAAAATGGTTAGGTCAAGGAACAATCTATCCTGATGTAATTGAGTCAGTTTCGGTCAAAGGCCCTTCAGTAACTATCAAATCGCATCATAACGTGGGTGGTTTACCTGACTTTATGAAATTGCAGGTAGTTGAACCATTGAGATTACTTTTCAAAGATGGTGTTAGAGAAGTAGGTAAAGCTTTAGATATTCCTCAAAATATTTTAGGACGTCATCCTTTCCCAGGACCAGGTTTAGGAATTAGGATTTTAGGCGATGTAACTGCTGAGAAAGTACAAATTTTACAAGAAGTTGATGCCATTTTTATCAATGGTCTGAAAAGTTCTGGACTGTATGATAAAGTATGGCAAGCAGGTGCAATGTTGCTTCCAGTACAAAGTGTAGGAGTAATGGGTGATGAACGTACTTATGAAAGAGTTGTTGCCCTTAGAGCTGTAACGAGTATAGATGGAATGACTGCCGATTGGGCACATTTACCTTATGAGTTTTTAGCTGATGTTTCTAACGAAATTATCAATAAAGTGAAGGGAGTCAATAGGGTAGTGTATGATATTAGTTCGAAACCACCAGCAACCATTGAGTGGGAATAATATATGATAATTATTAATTATGATGCTAAAAGGGCTGGTAAATTTAAGTTTATCAGCTTTTTTTATTTAGTTTAAGGTTAGTCTATTTGATAATTCAAAACTTCTTTTTTCCATAATACTTCTTTTAACCCTTTTTTAATCTTCCTTTAAAATCTACTTGATATTCAAAAAACAATTTTACATCATCAAAATAAATGAATGTGATGAAGAAATTGATTTTTGTTTTACTATTACTGGGATTTAGAGTTTCTGCACAAAGTGATACGTTGAAGCTGACTTTAAAGCAAGCTGAAGATGATTTTTTCAAGGAAAATCTTCAGTTAGTGGCTGCTAAATTGGGAATTTCCGAAGGTAGAGCATACGAATTACAAGCTGGTTTGAGACCCAATCCGAGTCTATATTTTGAGCACATGCCTTACAATACACAAAACAAGGAGTTAGGAGGTTTAAAAAAAAATAATGCGGAGCAAATTATTCAATTTCAATACCTCGTTCAAGTTGCCCAAAAACGCCAGAAGGCCATTTCTCTTGCTCAAGCAAATACCGAACAAGCTGAAAATAGCTTTAGAGAATTAATCAGAAATCTTCAGTATCAATTACATGCCACTTTCTATGATTTATATTTTACCAATCAGGCATTGGTAGTTTATGAACAAGAAATATCAACGCTCCAACAGACCTTAAATGCTTATCAAGAGCAATTTAATCGTGGAAATGTCCCTTTAAAAGATTTAGCTCGATTAAAAGCTTATTTGGTTTCACTGAATACTGAAAAGCAATCATTGATTCAACAAAAATTTGATGACGAAAGAGATTTAGGTTATTTGCTTGGTTCAAAAAAACAGTATACTATCGAACCAGTGGTTGAATCAGTTTTTACGAATGTTGACTTTAATAAGCTGACAATCAGTGATTTAATAAATATTGCTTCGGAAAATAGATTTGATTTGAAAGGTGCATTGACACAAAGAAAAATTGAAGAGCGTAATTTGGAATTCCAAATGGCTAATAAAAAACCAGATTTGACTTTTCAAATGACATATGACCGAAATGGTAGTTTTGTTCAAAATTATTTAGGACTTGGCGTTAGCATGAACCTACCTGTTTTTAATAAAAACCAAGGAAATATTCAAGCCGCTCAAATAAGAATACAAGAAGCTGACAAATTACAAGAATCGTATCAGTTGAAAGTAGAAAAAGATGTTCAAAATGCTTTCTATAAAGCACGTCAAGCAGATACAGTTGCTAAATCAATTGACAGTAAGTTTAGTGACGATTTTTCTAAACTTATCGCTGGAGTATTAGATAATTATCGAAAACAAAACATTACAGTTGTTGAGTTTATAGATTTTTTTGACTCTTATAAACAAACAATTTTGCAATATAATCAACTGCAAAACGATAGAGTATCTGCCTTTGAAAATCTAAACTTTACGGTTGGTAAAGCAATTTTGAACTAATTTTTATCGAAATTATATATTTAAAAATAAAATAACATGAAAAATTCATTGAGATTATTGTTTCTGGGGCTATCGATTGTATCGATTTTTTCCACTGCAATGACTGGTTGTGGAGAAGGGCAGACCAAACAAGATTCTAAGGAAGCAGCTCAAAAGCAAGTCAGTTTAGATGCAGAAACTTATAAAAATTTAAAAACTATCAATGCAGAAGTAAAAACTGTAAATCAGGTTTTAAATTTAACTGGCAAAATTACCTTTGACCAAGATGGTGTTGTGAAAGTTTTTCCTTTAGTAGGTGGACACATCGAGGAGGTTAAAGTCGAATTAGGCGATTATGTGCAAAAAGGACAAGTTTTAGCGGTGATTAGAAGTGGAGATTTAGCCGATTTGGAGCAACAAGCAATTTCTGCCAAAAGTAATTTATCGGTTGCACAAAAAAATCTTCAAGTTTCTGAAGATATGACAAAGTCTGGCCTTTCATCTCAAAAAGAATTAGTTGCAGCCAAAGAGGGTGTAGAAACTGCAAAAGCAGAAGTAAATAGGGTGGCAGAAAGAAAGAGTATCTTAGGTGCTAAAGGAATGTTGTATGTAGTTAAAGCTCCGACTAATGGATTTATTGTTGAAAAAACCGCAGCTACGGGCATGGAACTGCGTGGAGATGACCCCGAAAATTTATTTACAATTAGCAACCTTGACCGTGTTTGGGTCATGGCAAATGTATATGAATCAGATATTGCAAAGGTGCATTTAGGGCAAGAAGCAAAAATTACTACTATCTCTTTTCCTGATAAAGTATATACAGGCAAGATTGATAAAATTTTCAATACGCTTGACCCGATGAATAAAACTGAAAAGGTACGAATTCAATTGATGAACAAAGATTTTCAGTTAAAACCAGAAATGTTTACGAATATTATAGTTGAATATGGTGGTTCTGAGCAACGTCTTGCTGTGCCTAGCAAGGCTGTGGTTTTTGATAATAATCAGAATTTTGTGGTTGTAAAAGAGTCAGGAAAATTGGCTGTAAAACCTATTTCGATTTACAAAGTAGTTGGTGATAAAACCTTTATTTATTCAGGAGTTGAGGCAAATACGCCAATTGTGACTGAAAACCAATTGACTTTATATCAAGCACTTATTCAATAATTATTGTTTGTTTATTTATTTTAGATTCGGGTTACTGAAATTAGTAACTCGATTCTTATACCCCAATTTTAATGATAATTAATTGTATTACAATACCTTTAATCATCGACTTTGGGGATAGTTTTAATCAAATTTTAAGACGATATACTTATTTGGAAAGCCATCGTTGAATATTTTTGTAAAAATAAATGGGTAACACAATTTTGAAATATCTTCTTTTTTTGTGTATTCTTTTAATGGGTGCCAGTTGTCGAGCGGATGAGTTTAAAAGAAATATTAGTCCGACTCTATCACCTCACAAAAGAAACTCAATTGTTTTGCCTTTGAGTGGTTTAACTAAGACTTTTGCACTAACCCTCAAAACAGCTATTTCTTTTTATAATCTTTTCTTTTATTTAGAAGAAATAGCCGAAGATGCGGAAACAAATAAAAAAACATATCCCACACAAGAAAATAATTATACCAAAAAACCTTCCATTTGCCTATTAGGCTTACAATCAAAATTTACCTACTATTATTTATTTAAAAAAAATCATAAAGGCCATAAAAGGTTTATTTTAAACTGTGCCTATTTACTATGATTTTAGTTTTTTGAAAGCAAAATTGCTTATAAAAGACATCAATACAATTAAATCAAATTTCGAACCTGTTTGAGGTAAATCATTCTGCTGCTTTTACAGAACTCTACATTCAAACAGTATATCAAACGCAAAAAAACAAGCTTTAAAATAGGCTTTTCGGCCTCAATGGCAACGCTTTGCCTATATTTTAATAGCTCTTCGACAATTATAAATTTTAAATCCGAAGAAGAATAATTATGAAAAAATCACTCATGTTTTTAGGTTTGACTGTCTTGCTTTTTAATGCGAGTTGTAAGTCAGAAGAAAAAGAGGAAAAGAAAGAAGATGCCAAACTTCTAGTTACTTCTCCCATCCGCAAAGATACTGTTGTCACTACCGACTATGTTTGCCAAATTCGATCAATTAATAATATCGAGTTACGTGCCCTTGAGAAGGGTTATTTACAAGGCATTTTTGTAGATGAAGGTAAGTTTGTGAAAAAAGGACAATTAATGTTCCAGATTATGCCAAACCTCTATCAAGCAGAAATGAAAAAAGCGGAAGCGGAAGCAAATTATGCAGAAATTGAATATAAAAACACCAAATCATTGGCTGATGGAAATATTGTTTCAGCAAATGAATTAGCTCTGGCCAAAGCAAAACTAGACAAAGCTCTTGCTGAATTGGCTCTAACGAAAGTGCATTTGGGATTTACTGAAATTCGAGCACCATTTGATGGAATCATGGACCGCCTTCGTGTAAGAAAAGGTAGTTTGGTTGATGAAGGTGATTTACTTACAACTTTATCAGATAATAGCAAAATGTGGGTTTATTTCAATGTGCCAGAAGCACAGTATTTAAACTTTAAAACCCATGCAAAAAGTGATGGTGGAATGCAAAAAGTATCGCTCAAAATGGCTAATAATGAATTGTTTAAGTTTCCGGGTATTGTAGAAACCATTGAAGGAGAGTTTGATAATGAAACAGGAAATATCGCCTTTAGAGCAACGTTCCCCAATCCAGAAGGACTATTAAGACATGGTGAAACAGGTAATATTCAAGTAACAGTTCCTGTGAAAAATGCATTGCTTATTCCACAAAAAGCTACTTTTGAGGTACTCGATAAAACGTATGTGTATGTAATTGATAAAGACAATATTGTGCGTTCTCGCCCCGTAACGATTGCCGCTGAAATGCCGCATTTATATGCTATTTCTTCTGGTCTATCTACTGGCGACAAGATTCTTTTGGAAGGTTTAAGAAAAGTAAAAGAAAACCAAAAGATAGAGTACAAGTTTGAAGAACCTTCACAGGTAATTTCACACTTAAGTCTTTACGCTGAATAGTTTTTATCCACCGAAACAAAAGAAATATATGTTTAGTAATATCATCAAACGACCTGTATTGGCTATCGTTATTTCGGTATTGATAGTTTTTACTGGTACTTTAGCCATCAAGCAACTGCCAACTTCGCAGTTTCCAGAAATTGCCCCTACAACAGTCAATATCTTTATTGCTTACCCAGGGTCAAGTGCTGACGTTCTCGTTAAATCTACACTCGTAACCCTCGAAAATGCCATCAATGGTGTTCAGGGAATGAGATACCTCGCCACCGATGCAACAAGTGCGGGTGAAGCAACGCTTCGTGTAATTTTTGAACCGGGTACCGACCCTAATCAGGCGGTTATTAGGGTAAAAACAAGGGTTGACCAAGTAATGCCTTTGTTACCAGAGTTAGTACAACGTGAAGGGGTTGTGATTACACCAATCCAACCAAGTATGTTGATGTACATTAATCTCTATGGAACAAGTAAGAATTTCGATGAAAAGTTTTTGTATAACTACGCTAACGTAAACCTTTTACCCGAAATTAACCGTATCAATGGGGTAGCAAGAACGCAAATTTTGGGTAGTCGCCAATTTGCGATGAGGGTTTGGTTAAATCCAGACCGTATGCGTGCCTATAATATTTCGGCTGAAGATGTAATGAAAGCATTGGCAGAGCAAAGTATTATTGGTCGCCCGGGTCGTATTGGTCAAAGTTCTGGTATAGCGGCTCAATCTTTAGAATACGTTTTGACATACAAAGGCCGCTACAATAAACCCGAAGAGTATGAAAATGTGATTCTGCGAGCAAATCCTGCTGGTGAAAGTATTCGATTGAAAGATGTTGCCAAAGTAGAACTTGGCAGTGAATTTTTTGATATTTATTCTAACCTTGATGGTCATCCTTCGGCAGCGATTGTATTGAAACAAAATGTGGGTAGTAATGCGAGTGAAGTAATTCAACAAGTAAAAGATAAAATGG
Source organism: Emticicia sp. MM (assembly GCF_001649495.1). Lineage (NCBI taxonomy): Bacteria > Pseudomonadati > Bacteroidota > Cytophagia > Cytophagales > Leadbetterellaceae > Emticicia > Emticicia sp. MM. Next base: position 28,189 of record NZ_LXHX01000046.1, read on the forward strand.
AGGAGTTAAAAGCAACTTTCCCTCCCGGAGTTGAATATAAGTTGAGTTATGATGTATCGAAATTTTTGGATGCCTCAATTGAGCAAGTACTTCATACCTTACGTGATGCCTTTATTTTGGTAGCTTTGGTTGTTTTCCTTTTCTTAGGCGACTGGCGTTCGACACTTATTCCAATCATTGCCGTACCGGTGTCATTAATTGGTGCATTTTTCGTGATGCAAATGTTTGGGCTTTCTATAAATCTTATCACACTTTTTGCATTGGTTTTGGCTATTGGTATTGTGGTTGATGATGCGATTGTGGTTGTTGAGGCCGTTCATGCCAAAATGGAAGAAGAGCATCTTTCTCCATATAATGCTGTTAGAAAAGTGATGGGCGAAATCAGTGGAGCTATCATTGCAATTACGCTCGTAATGGTGTCTGTGTTCTTACCAATTGCCTTTATGTCAGGTCCTGTGGGTACTTTCTATCGGCAGTTTTCAATTACGATGGCGAGTTCTATCATACTTTCGGCTGTTGTTGCTCTTACGCTCACCCCAGTACTTTGTGCCATGATTCTTAAAAATAATCATGGAAAACCAAAGAAAAAATCTCCAATTGATTGGCTCATTGACCAATTCAACAAAGGTTTTGAAAAGTTAACAGGTCGTTATGTGAGTGTTTTGAAGTTCATTGTTAATAAACGATTGCTCACGTTCTTAATATTAGTTGCTTTTAGTGTTGGAATTATCTTCGAAAACAAAATCTTACCAGCGGGATTTATTCCAAGTGAAGACCAAGGTACAATTTATGCCATTATTCAAACACCACCGGGTTCAACACTTGAAAGAACAAATGCAGTTTCAAGAGAATTACAAGAAATTTGTAAAAAAGTAGAAGGCGTTGAATCGGTTTCTTCATTGGCAGGATACGAAATCATGACCGAAGGTCGTGGTTCGAATGCTGGTACTTGTTTGATTAACTTGAAAAACTGGTCTGAAAGAGAAAGAGGAGTACATGAAATTATCGAAGAATTAGAAGAAAAAACTAAAGATTTAGGGGCAGTTGTAGAGTATTTCGAGCCACCTGCCGTACCCGGTTTTGGTTCTTCAGCAGGTTTTTCAATGCGTATGCTTGATAAGAATAATACAACTGATTATCAAGAATTCGATAAGGTAAACAAAGACTTTATGGCTGCTTTAGGTAAGCGTAAAGAGTTGACTGGTTTATTTACTTTCTTTGCCGCGAATTATCCTCAATATGAATTAGAGATTGATAATAATGTGGCCATGCAAAAGGGGGTATCCATTGGAAAAGCAATGGAGAATCTTAATATCATGATTGGTAGTACTTATGAACAGGGTTTCATTCGTTTTGGCCGTTTCTTTAAGGTCTATGTTCAGTCATCACCAGAATTCCGACGTCTTCCTTCTGATATTATGAATATGTTTGTAAAAAACGATAATGGCGAAATGGTGCCTTATTCAGCATTCATGAAATTAGTGAAAAAACAGGGCCCAAACGAGATTACGAGGTATAATATGTACAACTCATCGTCAATTCAAGGACAACCAGCGAAAGGTTATACCACTGCCGATGCAATCAAGGCTATTCAAGAAGTATCAAAAACACTTCCAAAAGGTTATGATATTGCTTGGGAAGGTTTATCATATGATGAAGCCAAACGAGGAAACGAATCAATTTATGTTTTTGCTGTCGTTTTGATATTTGTTTATTTCGTTTTGGCGGCTCAATATGAAAGCTTCTTATTACCTATGGCTGTAATTTTCTCGCTACCTGTTGGGGTATTTGGGTCTTTCTTCTTGCTAAAAGCGATGGGTATGGCCAATGATGTTTATGCTCAAGTAGGTCTTATCATGTTAGTTGGTCTTTTAGGGAAAAATGCCGTATTGATTGTGGAGTTTGCCGTTCAACAACGACAAAAAGGTATGTCGATTTTTGATGCTGCCATTGAAGGAGCTAAAGTTCGTTTCCGACCAATTTTAATGACATCTTTTGCTTTCGTAGCAGGTCTAATTCCTTTGGTTATTTCTCATGGTGCTGGTGCAATTGGTAATAAAACAATCGGTGGCTCAGCTATGGGTGGAATGCTTTTCGGTACAATTTTCGGCGTAATGATAATTCCAGGTCTGTATTACATATTTGGAAGTTTATCCGATGGTAAACATCTAATTAAAGACGAGGACGAAGAACCATTATCTGAAAGGTTTGTGGAATCAAGTGAAGAACGCGGTAAGATTTTGAAAAATATCAGAAAAGCGAATGAAAGATTGAGAAAATTATTAAACCGAAACGACGAAGATGATACGAAATAACATAAAAAAGAAACTTCTGTTTATTGCTTTGGCCGTTTCAGCAATAGTTCTCGACTCTTGTAAAACACCGGCCATAATTGGCAAAATAGAAAATAAATCATTGCCTAATTATGCAGCTTCACAGGATTCTACCAATTCTGCGAAACTAAAATGGAAGGATTTTTTCAATGACCCATATCTAAATGCATTGATAGACACAGCACTGCTAAATAATCAGGAGCTGAATATTACAATGCAAGAAATTGAGATGTCGAAAAATGAAATCATGGCACGAAGAGGGGAGTACCTTCCATTTGTAAGATTAGGGGGCGGAACGGGTTTTGATAAAGTTTCACGCTATACGAGTAAGGGTGCAAGTGATGAAATTACTGAAATTAAGCCCGGAAAACGAACTCCAGTTGTTCTTCCTGATTCTTATTTTGGGGCTTTTGCTAGCTGGGAGGTAGATATTTGGCATAAATTGCGTAACGCTCAAAAAGCATCTGCCGCCAATTATTTAGGAACAATTGAAGGAAAAAACTTTCTGGTGACCAACTTAGTTGCTGAAATTGCTAATTCTTATTACGAATTGTTAGCACTTGATAATCAATTAGATATTGTCAAGAAAAACATCGAAATATTAAATTCGGCTTTATTGATTATCAAACAAGAAAAAGAAGCAGCAAAAGTTACAGAATTGGCTGTTCAAAGATTTGAAGCTGAGGTTTTTAAGACTCAAAGTCTTCAATTTGAAATTCAGCAGAAAATAGTTGAAACCGAAAATCGAATAAATTTTTTAGTTGGACGTTTCCCACGACCAATTCAAAGAAGTTCACAACAATTTGCTTCAATGGTACCTACGAAAATTTCCGTTGGATTACCTGCACAGTTATTGGAAAAACGCCCCGATATTCGTCGTGCAGAATTAGGTATTCAAGCTGCTAAATTGAATGTAAGTGTTGCAAAAGCTAATTTTTATCCTTCGTTGGGGCTTTCTGCATCATTAGGTTTTCGTTCGTTTAACCCACTTTTATTAGCGAATTTGCCACAATCTTTGATTATGTCATTAGCTGGAGATTTGGCTGGTCCATTAGTAAATAAAAATTCAATTACAGCAACTTATAAAAATGCGAATGCCAAGCAGATTCAAGCAGTTTACGATTATGAAAAGACGGTTTTAAATGCATTTATCGAGGTTACAAATCAGTTGGCAAACATTAATAATCTTGAGAAGAATTATGCAATGAAAAATAATCAAGTGGAAGCCCTGACAAGGTCAACAGATATTTCGCTAAAACTTTTCAAAGCTGCACGTGCAGATTACATGGAGGTATTGTTAACTCAACGAGATGTACTTGAAGCCAGAATGGAATTAATCGAAACTCGCATGAAACAATTGAATGCGGCTGTTAACACTTATAGAGCATTAGGCGGAGGCTGGAATTAATATTAAGTGTAAATTATCATCCACAAAGGTTTTTAGGAATAAACTAGGGTATTATTAAACTAGATATTTTTTTAGAAATCTTTGTGGATTTTTTGAATAATTACATATTTGTTCATTAAATATACTCAATCCTTTCTTATTAAACTTATTTTTGTTTTAATCCTCTTTTAATCTTTCCTTTAAACGTCTTTCAGACTACCACAACACTTTTGTGCTATCAAGCAAACAACGAGTGTCATGAACAAATTCATCAAAGGAATTTTATCCTTTTCCCTCAAAAATAAATACTTTATCTTTTTTGCTACTTTATTAGCAGTTATTGGCGGTTGGATTGCCTACCAAAATACACCAATTGAGGCTTTCCCCGATGTAACAAATACACAAATCACAATTATTACACAATGGCCGGGCCGAAGTGCGGAGGAGGTTGAAAAGTTTGTTTCAATTCCAATAGAAATCGGATTGAATCCTGTTCAAAAGAAAACAGATATTCGTTCGACTACTGTTTTTGGTCTTTCGGTTGTGAAAGTTATGTTTGAAGATGGTGTTGATGATGCTTTTGCTCGTCAACAAATTAATAATTTGATAGGAAGTGTAAATTTACCAGAAGGTATTGAACCTGATATACAACCTCCTTATGGCCCTACTGGTGAAATTTTCAGATATACACTTGAAAGTAAAGCACGAACTGTTAGAGAATTGAAAACAATCCAAGATTGGGTGGTTGAACGACAGTTGAAAGGGGTAGCAGGTGTAGCAGATGTAGTTAGTTTTGGTGGAGAAGTAAAAACCTATGAGATTAGTGCTAATCCTCATTTACTAGCAGATTATGATGTTACTCCACTTGAGCTTTATCAAGCGGTTGCCAACTCGAATGTAAACGTTGGTGGAGATGTGATTGAAAAAAATTCAGAGGCTTATGTTGTTCGTGGAATTGGCCTTTTGAAGGGGATTAATGACATAGAAAAAATAATCATTAAAAGTGCGAATGGCGTACCAATTACGGTAAAAAACGTGGCAACAGTTACAGAATCGGCCTTACCTCGTCTGGGTCAAGCTGGTAGAGATGGGCAAAATGATGTTCTTGAGTGTATTGTTGTGATGCGTAAAGCTGAAAATCCAAGTCAGGTTATAGAAAATGTTAAAGCAAAAATTGAAGAACTTAATACTTCTATTTTGCCACAAGATGTAAAAATTAATACTTTTTATAATAGAGAAACCCTTATTCATTTTGCTACACACACCGTAACACATAACCTTTTAGAAGGAATTATATTTGTTACCTGCATTGTGTTTTTGTTTATGGCCGATTGGCGTACAACGGTTACTGTTTCGATTGTTATTCCATTGGCTCTATTATTTTCATTCATTTGTCTTCGTTTGAAAGGAATGTCTGCAAATTTACTATCAATGGGAGCGATTGACTTCGGTATTATTGTCGATGGGGCAGTTGTAATGGTAGAAGGAATTTTCGTGGTGCTTGATAATTTGGCTCATCAGATAGGTATGGAGCGATACAATAAGCTTTCAAAATTAAGTATTATTCGTAAGACTGGTACAGAAATGGGTAAAGCCATATTTTTCTCAAAGCTAATTATCATAACTTGTTTGATTCCAATATTTTCTTTCCAAAAAGTTGAAGGAAAAATGTTCTCACCTTTAGCTTGGACATTGGGTTTTGCTTTACTCGGAGCATTGATTTTTACACTTACGTTGGTGCCTGTTTTAGCAAGTATTTTATTAAGAAAGAATGTACGTGAAAAACACAACCCGTTTGTGTTATTTATTGAAAAATGGGTAATGAAAGGCTTTAATTATGTATTCAATCATAAACGTAAAACATTACTAATTACTGTAATTGTGGTAGTATTGGGTCTATTTAACTTTAAGTTTTTAGGCTCAGAATTTCTTCCAGAATTGAATGAAGGTTCGATTTATGTGCGTGCAAGTATGCCGATGAATATTTCATTGAATGAATCGATTCGATATACCAATGAGATGCGTCAAGTATTTAGAAGTTTCCCAGAGGTAAAAGGGGTGATGTCTCAAACTGGCCGTCCAAATGATGGAACCGACCCAACTGGCTTTTATAATATTGAGTTTTTGGTTGATATTTTCCCACAAGAGGATTGGAAAAGAGATATTTCAAAAGAACAATTAATCAGTCAAATGCAAGAACGGCTTGATAAATTCACGGGTGTTAACTTCAACTTCTCGCAACCTATTATGGACAATGTTGAGGAAGCAGTTTCGGGGGTTAAAGGTAGTATTGCCGTGAAAATTTACGGACAAGATCTAGTTTTGATGGAGAAAAAAGCCAAAGAGGTATATAATCAATTGGCTACTGTTCGTGGAATTGAAGATTTAGGGGTAATTAAAAATATTGGCCAGCCCGAATTGAGAATTGAATTAGATGAAGACAAGTTGGGTCTTTATGGTGTTCAAAAAGGTGATGCTCAAGCAGTTATTGAAATGGCCATTGGTGGTAAAGCGGCTACTCAAATATACGAGGGAGAGCGTAAGTTTGATTTAAGAATTAGATTCCAACAAGAATATCGTAAATCTGATTCCGAAATCAGTAATTTATTAATTCCAACGATGAATAATACTCAAATTCCGTTAAAAGAAATAGCTAAAATCTATTATAATACTGGCCCAATATTAGTATTCCGTGAGGCTAATCAACGTTTCAATGCAGTAAAATTCTCGGTTCGTGGAAGAGATATGGGAAGTGCCATTGCAGAAGCCCAGCAAAAAGTAAATGCACACGTGAAGTTGCCTAAAGGATATACAATGAAATGGGCTGGTGATTTTGAAAATCAACAACGTGCTACCAACCGTTTAATGCAGGTAGTTCCAATTAGTTTGTTGTTGATTTTCTTGATATTATTTGTATTATTTGGCAATATTAAAGATGCTGGAATTGTATTAGTGAATGTACCATTTGCAATCATTGGTGGAATAGCTTCTTTGCTAATTTCGGGTACGAATTTTAGTATTTCGGCAGGTATTGGTTTTATTGCACTTTTCGGTATTTGTATTCAAAATGGCGTTATTTTAATTTCAGTATTCAAGAAAAACCTTCATGAACGAATGAATCTCACGGAAGCTATTACTAAAGGTGTTATTTCACGTATTAGACCTGTAATAATGACCGCCATGATGGCTGCAATTGGTTTAATTCCTGCAGCAATCTCTCACGGTATTGGCTCAGAAACTTCAAAACCATTGGCAATTGTAGTGATTGGTGGATTAATAACCGCAACGGTTTTAACTTTACTAGCCTTCCCTATAATTTTCTATGTCTTTTATAAAGAAAAGTTGCCTTTAAATTAATTTTCATAATATGAAGGGCTAAGATTTATGCTTAGCCCTTTTTTATTTTGTTTGTTATATGTGATATTGCATGATAATTAATCGAGAATTTCTTTATGAAAATAGTTGACAAACAGACCATACGTATTCCAACAATTTTGAGTATTGCACTCATCATTTTTTCGGCTAATATATACCTCTTTTATAGTAATTTCCGTGAAAATGAGTTTTATCTATACCTTCGGAATAATGCTATTTCGATTGAAAAAATGATTATAGACAAAGGCTTGAGTGGCGAAGATGTTCGTACAATGGATGATATGAAAGAAAATATTTATACCCAAGAGCAATTTATTATTTATGATTCAACGGGCACCGTAATTTTTAAATCGAGATATGCTGTTAATCACTTAACAGATAATTTACTAAAAGAAGTGTATAAGCATGAGGTTGAATTTAAAAAAGATGGATATGAAAGAACCATTTTCCTCAGTCGTAACAATAAATATAAACGTCTGCTTGTAATAGAAGCTGCAGGATATGACTTATCTGGCTTTAATAAACAAAGAAATCTCCTTTATATTTTAATCATTAGTTCGGTTTTACTAATTAGTATTATTACGCTTACCACGAGATATTATATCAGGACAGATTTGCGGCCTATTGGTGAAATTGCTAAAAGAATGAAGAAGATTTCTAGCAAAAACCTTCAATCACGAATTCCAGAAGCCGACCTTGATAATGAAATTGGCCAAATGGCTCATACATTCAATGATTTGCTTGATAGACTAGATAATTCCTATACCCAACAACGAAATTTTGTATCTTATGTAACACACGAGCTTCGAACCCCCCTATCTATTTTATTGGGTAATGCCCAAGTGACACTCATGAAAGAACGAACAGTTGAAGAATACAAACAAACTGTAGAAAACTTTCAAGTGGATATTAACAATATGATAAATTTAGTAAATAGTTTACTCGAATTAGCAAGAATGAATGCCGATGCCCAGTCGGTGCCTTTTGTAGAGGTAAGGGTTGATGAAGTATTATGGGCTGCTTCTGATATTGTTAAAAAAAATCAACCAGAATATCATATAAATGTTGAGTTTGAGCAGATTCCTGAAAATGATGAGCAAATGATTGTGAGTGGAAATGCAGAATTATTAGTATTGGTTTTTAGAAATCTGATGGAAAATGCATGTAAGTATAGTGCAGATAAAAGAGTAGAAGCGAAAATTTTATATGAGAAAAATTCAATTAGGATTGATTTTATTGATAAAGGAGTGGGGATGTCTTCGAGTGAAACGGAACATATTTTTGAACCTTTTTATAGAAATGAAAAAACCAAAGAAATCTCAGGACATGGAATTGGCTTACCACTAACAAAGAGAATCGTGGAAATTCACTCTGGGAAAATATCGGTTTTATCAGAAGAAGGTGTTGGTTCAATTTTTACAGTAGAATTGCCCGTAAAGCAGCTTTATTAGACTTTAACTTGCTTTTAATTTAGGTTTTAGATGCTTTTTATCATTAGAATATATTTTTGATTTAGAAAGCCAAACAGTGATTTGGTAGCTAACTCTATAATATAGACTGACATGAAAAAGAATCTTATTTTAGCATTTATTGCGGCTATTTTTGCTGCAAATGCAATTGCACAAACAACACCTGAAGTTTAAAAAAAAAAATAGCTAAATTAGAGAAAAAAGAAGATAAAATAACGGCTAAAATGGCTGCTCATGAAATGAAGAAAGAGCAGAAAGAAGCTAAAAAAGCAGAGAAAGAGACAAAAAAAGAAGCTAATCATGCACATAAATAATTTTTCTTAATACATTTGCTCTGATTCCCACAAATTTATATTAGCAAGGTAGCTTACTGCCTTGCTAAAATTTTTTGATTTTATGAAAATACTGATTGTAGAAGACGAGCTCCGCTTGGCTGAATTCATTAAAAAAGGTCTTGAGGAAAATACACACATGGCAGATATTGCCAAAGATGGTGAAATGGGCCTAAAGATGGCATTCGATAACGATTATGATGTAATTATTATGGATGTTAATATGCCAAAAATGAATGGCTATGACGTTACACAACAAATTAGGTCTGAAAAGCAAAATACCCCAATTCTGATGCTCACAGCCATGGGTACATTAAACGATAAAGCCTTAGGTTTTGATGCTGGTATTGATGATTTTTTGGTGAAACCATTTCAGTTTCAAGAGCTTTTAATGAGACTCAACGCTCTACATAGAAGAAATGCAATTGTGCAGCATCAAGTTAAGCGTAATATTATGAAAGTCGCTGACTTAGAACTTGATTTAACAGCCAGAACAGTCATTAGAAACGGGAAAGATATTTTGTTGACTGCTAAAGAATATGCTTTGCTTGAGTATTTAATGATTAACCATAATAGGGTAGTATCCAGGGTTGATATTGCTGAAAAGATTTGGGACTCAGACCTTGACCCAACCAGTAATACCATTGATACTTACATAAATTTTCTTCGAAAAAAAGTTGATAAAGAATTTTCTTCCAAACTAATCCACACAATAGTGGGAATGGGTTATATCTTAAAAGAGTAGTAATTTATATTAAGAATATAAAATAGCCTTGACATAAAATCTAGGCTATTTTTCTGTAAATACTTGATAATAAGGTGTTTGAGTTGTATTGTGAGGCGGATTCTATTTTTAATCACTCTTTAATTTGATTTTTAGAAGCAATTAAGATAATACCTATACTTTTACATCAAGAAACAGTAATAGTGAATTTTCATAAAGGAATTTTAGGTCTTAAAGCTCTGGTTTCACATTAACCAGAGCTTTTTTTAGAGTAGAAGTATTAATCCGCCATAGTGGGTTTAGTTAGTTAGGGTTATAGTTCTCTGATTAAAACCCGATTTTTAATCAGAGACTTTTAATAAAATTTTGTTGAATCTTAATCTTTTCAAGTCTTATGGAAACTTCATTTTTAGCAAACCTACCTTACAATACACAAATTCAATCATTCAAGAGTGAAAAACCAATTTTACTCAAATTGCATATTGAACCTTGGGCTTTTGAAAACATCAAAGATTTTTTTCCAAATTCTACTGAAAGTGATTTTATAAAACTACGCCATCATTTATCTGATTGTATCATGAGATTCGAACAGTTAGTTTCAGGTAAAATTCTTCTAGGTACTGAAATAATGATTGATTTTATGAACGGCCTTCTCATTTTTGAAGTAAAAAATTACGCACAATCTTTTTATCAAAGCCAGATTGAAGAAACCTATACCTTAGACTTAGTAAAGGTTGAATTAAGGTAAAATATTTACCGAAAGTATTTAATTGGGTTTTAATGTGGCTTTGAAACTTTTTCTATTTGGTAAGATTAAATTTACACGGTAAGAAATATAGAACACTTAGAAATATCTATGATTAGTGTACGAATTTTCTTTTTTGATGGTATATGATGATTAGGAGTGGGATTTAAAAAAAACTTAATCTTATCAACCCCACTATCATTTTTTATAATCCGTGTAAGATTTAACTACTAACCTTTAATTTTAAATGAAAAATCTGATTAACTATTTTAATTCAGCACCCGATTTTCATAGAGTCTTATTGTTGTCGTTCTCTTTTTTTCTGTTTTGGAATATTGAGTATTTTTATGAACACGCAAAGAATAAAGTAAGTCATTTATGGCTTAATGCCAAATTTATGCTTACTGCAGCTCCAGTTCAGTTCGTACTAGGATATTTAATGAATTTTGTGCTTAAATGGACTCAAAACCATGAATTTGGGTTATTTCATCAAATCCAGAAAGTGAATGCGTTAACGCTTTTTATCTTGACTTTTTTATATCTTGATTTTTGCGAATATGCTTATCACTTATTGATGCACAAAGTAAAAAAACTCTGGAAATTTCATTTAGTTCATCATGCCGATAAACAATTGGATGTTTCTACAACATTACGAGAACATCCTGGTGAAACTACAATTAGACTGCTTTTTACCACACTTTGGGTATTTTGGGGCGGGGTCTCATTGTGGGCTCTTATTTTCCGCCAGTTTATTCAAATATTTTCAAATGTATTGGCTCATACAGAAGTAAGACTACCAGAAAAGGTTGATTCTTGGCTGAGTTATCTGTTTGTTACTCCTAATTTTCATCATGTTCATCATCATTATTTACAACCTTATACAGATACAAATTATGGAGATGTATTGAGCATTTGGGATAGAATATTTGGTACTTTTGCTCAATTACCTAAGGAAGCAGTAGTTTTTGGTGTTGATACGCATTTTGATGAGTGTAATCTTAATACTTTTAGCAAGTTATTGACTATTCCGCTAATATCTGATAAAAGTTCTGAGAAGATTAATATGAAAGGTTAAAATGAGTATTTCGAGAATAATTTTCTTAGTATGTATCCCTTACAAGGTAGTGTTTGGGCAGGTAGATACTTCTAAAAATAAACTAGTGGATGTAATAGATGTTTGGCATCTTGTTTTTAGTAAGAATTATTCTATTGATACTTCAAAAGCTAAAGTTAAAGAACCATTATTATCTATTTTACCAGGATTTGGGTATAGTCAATTAACTGGATTTACAGTTTTGATAGATGGTAATATTTCGTTTTATACCCAGCCTAATACCAATATTTCGGTTATAAAGCTTACGCCTGAATATGCTCAGAATAAGCAGTTTACGCCAATTTTGACAACTAGTATTTGGACTAAAAATAACCAATATAACTTTGTTTCAGATTGGAGATATTATAATTATAAAGTTATTGATTTTGGTTTAGGAGGAAGTACAAACCCTTTTATTTTTAATACTTACAGTTATCAATTTTTAAGGTTTCATCAATTATTGTCGAGGTCAATTTCAAGTAATTTTTTGCTTGGTATTGGTTATAATTTTGATAAACACTTCAATATTATTCAAAATGAATCTCAGTTAAATACCAATGTATCGAATTATGGAATAACTAAACCTACACTTTCTTCTGGATTAGTATTTAACGTTTTGTATGATTCCCGGAAAAATGAAAATAGTCCTGTATCTGGTGGTTGGTATTTCAATAGTTCCTTTATTCGGAATTATAAATTTTTAAAAAGTAGTAGTAATTATTACTCCCTTTACTCTGATTTTAGGCATTATGTGAGTTTGCCTCAAGGTTCAAACAATATTTTAGCATTTTGGAATATTAATTGGTTAACTTTCGGAGGCAAATCTCCTTATTTCGATTTGCCAAGCACTTTGTGGGATACTTATGATAATGCTGGAAGAACTTTTATTCAGGGAAGATTCAGAGGCAAAAATATGCTTTATTACGAAGCTGAGTATAGATTTGATATTATCAAAAACCAACTTTTGGGTGGTGCTTTTTTTGCGAATATTCAGTCATTTTCAGAACCTCAAAATAAACATTTTTCCAATCCAATTTTGGGATATGGAGCTAGTTTAAGAACAAAAGTTAATAAGAAATCAAAAGTATATTTTGTAGTATCCTATGGTTTGGGTAAAGGAGGAGCAAGGGGTTTTTTCTTTAATTTGGGAGAAGTTTATTAATTGTTTAAATTATGTATAATTATTTTAAGAAAGTATTTCTGGTAGTGATAATAGTAGCAAATGGTATAGTACTAAACGCTCAAGATTATAAACAACAAGATGAAATTTTGGGTACTTGGATTTCTGAAAATAAAGATTTAAAAGTAGAAATTTATAAAAAAGAAGATAAGTATTTTGGGAAAATTATTTGGTTCTTGTGTGACCCCAAAACGCCAAATATGAGTGATTTTAAAGATACCGAAAATCCTGAGCCTAAATTAAGACATAGACCTTGGCTTGGAATGGAGGTTGTTGAAGGCTTAATGTTTAATGGTGATAATATATGGGGAAATGGCACGATTTACGACCCCAATACCGGACGTACATATAGTTCAGTGGTTACACTAAAAGATAATAATACTTTGGTTGTAAAAGGGTATTGGGGAATTGAGTTATTAGGTAAAAATATGATTTTTTATAGAGTGGTTCCTAGTGGGAAATAAGGGTAAACATTGTTTACCCTTATTTTTTATTCACTAATATATTGTACAAGGTCTGCAACTAGGCCAGTCCAACCGCATTGGTGCGAAGCACCTAATCCTTCACCCGTATCTCCGTTAAAATATTCGTAGAATAAATGAAGGTCTTTAAAATGAGGGTCGGTGTCAAATTTTGAAAAATCTCCAGTATTAGCTCTTTTTCCTTCTTTCATTTTAAAAATATTTACCAATCTTTCTGCAACAAGCAAAGCCGCATCTTTGATTGACATAATATTGCCAGAATTAGTTGGATATTCAATTTCGAAGTCATCACCATAGTAATGATAAAACTTCAGAAGAGAATCTATCAACAGGAAATTTATTGGAAACCAAATTGGTCCACGCCAATTTGAATTTCCACCCATAATGCTCAAATCTGATTCCGCAGGGGTATATTTTACGGTCATTATTTCACCGTGGAGATTAAACTGATATGGCACATCATTATGGGCTTTTGATAAAGAACGAATGCCATAATCTGAAAGAAACTCTGTTTCATCAAACATTCTTTTTACAACCATTTTCATGCGGTGCCCGCGTAAAAGCGAAAGTAAATGGGTTTCACCTTTCCCCGGTTCGTTCCAGCGTGAGATGAGTGCTGCTAAATCTGGGCGATTCGTTAGAACCCACTCTAATCTACGTTTGAAGTCTGGTAATTTTGAGAGCATTTCTTCATTAATTACCTCAACAGCAAATAAAGGAATCAGACCCACATAGGAGCGAATCTTCATGAAAATAGTTTCACCGTTGGGGGCATGAAGTTTGTCGTAATAAAATTGGTCAGCTTCATCCCAAAGCCCCAAGTCATTTCCCTTAATTGGTTTATTGATAGCTGCGGCAATATGCAAGAAATGTTCAAAGAATTTTGAGGCCATATCTTGATAAACAGGCTTCTCCATGGCAATTTCGCAAGCAATTCGTAGCATATTGAGCGTGTACATGGCCATCCAGCCTGTTGCATCTGCCTGCTCTAATTTAACCCCAGGGATTTGGGCATTTCTATCAAAAACTCCAATGTTATCTAAGCCTAAAAATCCACCCCCAAAAATGTTGTTTCCTTCTTCATCTTTTTGATTTACCCACCAAGTAAAATTAATGAGTAGTTTATGGAAGATTTTCTCTAAAAATGCTAAATCTCCTTTACCACTGTTTTTCTTATCAATTTCATATACTTTCCAAGTTGCCCATGCATGAACAGGTGGATTTACATCTGAAAAATTCCATTCATAGGCAGGGATTTGCCCATTAGGGTGCATGTAATATTCTCTCAATACTACGGCTAATTGTCTTTTAGCGAAATCGGCGTCAATTCGGGCAAGCGTAAGCGTATGAAAAGCTAAATCCCAAGCGGCAAACCAAGGATACTCCCATTTATCGGGCATCGACAAAATATTTGCCATGTAAGCATGTTTCCAAGTGCTATTTCTTGGAAAGGCCCTACCTTTAAATTCAAAAGGCATTTTTGGGTCGCCTTTGAGCCATTCGTTAATATTATAGTAGTAAAATTGTTTATTCCACATCATGCCTGCAAAGGCCTGACGTTGAATATTTTTCATCTCTTCAGATTTTACATCTTTTTGTACATGGCCATAAAACTCGTCTGCTTCGATAATTCTTTTACTGAAAATTTCATCGAAATCATTGAAAGCATTATGATTATGCGTGTTTTGGCTGAATCTTAATCTAATTGTTGAACTTTCGCCACCCGCAATTTTTTTGGTATAACGAGCGGAAGCCTTCGTTCCAATTTTATTTGGATTGACCGTTTCGCTTTTGCCAGTAAGGATATAATTGCTAATTCCATCCTTCACATACATGCTAGTATTGGGGCGTCCGAATACTCTTTCCATATTTGTTTCATTTTCACAAAATAGGAGTTCATCAGCACCTTCTACATATAATTTATACTTGCCCAATAATTGATGTCCAACTTCTATCTGCGTATTAGAAATACCTGTTAGCATTGGAGCTTTACTATATGCTTCGTAGCCCCAACTCCATGTATTTCTAAACCATAGGGTAGGGAGCATGGTGAGTATTGCTTCTTTGGTATTTCTATTGTGAGCTGTAACCTTTATCAAAATATCGTTTTCATCGGCTTTTGCATATTCAATGAAAATATCGAAGTATTCATCTTTATCAAAAATACCTGTTTGTTCAATTTCGAATTCAGGATTACTACGATTTCGGCGTTGATTTTCTTCTACTATTTGTCGATACGGAAACTCATTTTGTGGATACTTATAGAGCATCTTCATATACGAGTGTGTTGGAGTACTATCGAGGTAATAGTATAGCTCTTTCACATCTTCTCCGTGATTACCTTCCGAGCCAGCCAGTCCAAATAGTCTTTCTTTTACTATCTTATCTTTATGATTCCAAAAAGCAAGGGCAAAACAAATGTGTTGTTTGTTATCAGAAATACCTCCAATGCCATCTTCCCCCCATCTGAATGCTCGTGAACGTGCCATATCGTGCGGAACGTAATCCCAAGCATTGCCGTATACACTGTAATCTTCCCTAACG
This sequence comes from Emticicia sp. MM, assembly GCF_001649495.1. Classification (NCBI taxonomy): domain Bacteria; kingdom Pseudomonadati; phylum Bacteroidota; class Cytophagia; order Cytophagales; family Leadbetterellaceae; genus Emticicia; species Emticicia sp. MM. Next base: position 43,853 of record NZ_LXHX01000046.1, read on the forward strand.
GTTCCCCATTGTCTTTCCGACAAATAAGGTCCCCACTTTTTCCAACCTTTGTTATCTTTTCTTTGGTTTAGGCGTATTTGTTCTTGTATTTCCGTCATAAGTTTTACTTATTAAATCCAATTTGGATTATAAATAATTGAGGCTTAGTATTTTAACCACATACAGCAGTACTGATGCGGTTCTCGCAAAAATATGAAAAATTGTAATGGATAAAAGTTAATATTAATAATCGCTTATAATAGTAATAAAAGTTATTGGAATATTTCTATATTGGTGATAAACAAAAACGCCTCTTTGTAAGAGGCGTTGAAATTTTTCAATTATTTTTTTTAGTTTTTACAAGACTTGCTGCTTTTTGTTTTTCTTCCAATGAGATTTTGGCATTTTCTTGGTCTTGTTTATTGGCTATTTGGTCATTGAGAAGTTTTTCGAGTTCTATTCTGTTTTCTTCAATTGCTTTAAGCAATTTTTCTTTTTCTCGTTTATTTCTCTCAATATCTCTCGAAATTTTATCTCCTGTTTTATTAACTCGCTCTAAGCTTTTTTGGGCTTCCTCTGAATCTCGTTCTGCTAATCTAACGTCTTCATTTTGCATGGCAAAAGCATAAAAATCTTTTAAGAATTTTTCTACTTTACTGAAATTTATAGAATTCTCTGATACCATTTGTCCACCCCCAACATCAAAAGAAGCAAAAACTTTGGTTTTTAATTTTTGTTCAGAGATGACTTTACTCATCAAATTAATAGGATCAGGTGAGATTTCTGACATATTCGCCGAAGAAATACTAAATATTTCGCGATTTTGTGAAACACCACCATACTTTGAAATATAAATTGCCCAGTCTTTTTCAATGTATTTTTTATCAATACTAAGGGTCATATAGAATCCTTCTTTACGTTCTTTTCCAAAAATTTCAGACCCACTTAAAATTGTTTGGGCGAAGTTCGTCAATGCCATGAATAGCATTAAAACAGTCATGAATAGTCTGCTCATATATAATAATTGTTTAATAAATAATTTTCAGACGCAAGTTCTTATTTTTTGTAACATTTATTTAAAAAACTTACAAGAGTTCAACTTTCTTACATACCAAAACAATCTTTTGTTTATCTGAATTTTCGGTGGCAAATAAATAATAATCGCCACCATCTTGTAAACCAAGCTTCTTTTTTATTTCTTCTGGTTTCAAGGGGAAATTTCGGGTACTAATATTGGCTTTCGGCGATGGTAGTTTTGATAGGATTTCTTTTTTATCAAACTTACAAATAGACTCGCACAAAAAGATTCTACCCGGAAAAGCCTCATTGAGTATATCTGATGTATAAAGATGACTATTTGGGGCTATTTTGAGCAAATTAAATTTTTCACTCACACTTTTAAATCCTCCGGCTTTTAAGATTGAAGCATTGGGTTCGTAGATATATTTCAGCGGATTAGAATATGCTATTTTACAATGCTCTTCTAAAGTATAATCAAATTCAAATATATGGGGCAATGACTTAAAACTAAGATTTACGCAAACTATATTTGGATTGGAATCAATGCCATTGCTGATAAATAGTAACTCTTTTACTTCATTTTCGAAGGCAATCACATAGACATAAGAAATATTTGTGAGCTGTTCGAGTGCCATCTTAATATCAAGCATAGGTGAAAATTTTACCATATATTTATTAAGAAATGGCTTCAAAGTCAGAAGGTTTGGTTCACAGTCTTCGATTTTAAAAACCTTATTTTGTGAATTATCTCTTCTGTGAGGGTCAATATAATAATTGTTATTATTATTTAGAAATGAATAATCAAGGGTTGTAGCATTTTGGTTAATGACTTCAATATTTGTAAGGTTTAATGATTTAAAGTTAACCTTAGCAATTTCTGAAAGTAATTCTGATTGTTCAATGTATTTAACAGACTCGCAAATTTTAGCTAAAGCCCAAGAATCTACCCCCATCCCTCCAGTTAAATCAACAACATTCTTTTTGCCAATTAATTGACTAAAAACCGAAGCCTTAAAATTTGCTGTAACTTCCGATGATGCCTGTTCTACTGATAATGGTGGTGGAAAAAGTATGTTTTGGTTGGTAAACCATGTTGGAAGTTTTGTTTTTGATTTTTGTCGGGCAAGTAGCTGGTCTGCAACTAATGTAAGTGTGTTAGAACTAAGTTTCAGCGGGTTTTTTAAAATAAACTCCTGAACATTAGTATTTTGAAACTGTTGAGCAATTTTACTTGCTTCTATCATTGCTTCTATCATTGGGCCTTCAAACTAAAAAAATATCATTCATCATTCAGTTTTATGTAATCTAAATGATAATTTTGTCTCTGTTCAAGATAAGTTAATCACACAATATTATGCTAAGTTTTTGGGAAAAAGATGTTTTTTTGAAAAAATATGATGTAATCATCGTAGGTGCAGGTTTTTCTGGATTGTGGTTGGCTTTCTTTTTGAAAAAGCAGAATCCAAAAATTCAAATAGCCATTTTGGAACGAGGGGTTTTACCAACTGGTGCAAGTACGAAAAATGCAGGTTTTTCATGTTTTGGAAGTCCAACTGAATTATTGGAAAATATTACAGTAATGGGTGTTGATGAGGCTATGTTTTTAGCCGAACAACGATTTCGTGGAATAAAAATGATTGAGCAATATTTTGGGTCAGAAATTGAGTTTGATGCCTGCGGTGGGACTGAATTATTTATTAATGATGGCGTTTTTGATGATACCATTCATAAAATTGATTATCTGAATGATTCTATTAAAAGAATAACAGGCAATGAAAACCATTTTTATGTCGATAAAAATATCATTGGAAATGCTGGATTTTATGGTTTTGAAAGTGCAATAACCAATAGTGTTGAAGGGTCAATACATAGTGGCAAACTTGTCAATGTAATGATTGAAAGCTTGCAAGACCTAAAAGTTAAATTTTTCTTTGGAGTAGAAGTAGATTCATTCGAAGAAAATAGTGGTGAGGTATGTATAAAAACCAAAAATAACCTCACTTTTTTATCAAAACACCTTTGTTTTACAACCAATGCTTTTACAAAGCAATTATTACCCGATATTGACTTATACCCTGGTCGTGGACAGGTCTTGATTACTGAACCCATAGAAGGGTTGAATTGGAGTGGTACTTTTCACTTTGATAAGGGCTTTTATTATTTTAGAAACTACCAAAATCGAGTATTATTGGGTGGTGGAAGAAATCTAAATTTTACGCTCGAAAATACAGATGAATTTGGAATCACGAGTTTAATACAAGAAAAATTAGAAGAACTTTTATTCAAAAATATTATTCCCAATTTCAAGCAAACTAAAATTGATTATCGTTGGAGTGGGATAATGGCATTTGATGAAACAAAAACGCCTGTTTGTAAAATGCTTTCAAACCAAGTCTCGCTCAGTGTTCGAATGAATGGTATGGGTGTTGCATTGGCTCCAACTTTATCTGAATTATTAGCAAAACAAATCACCGAAGTTCTTCAATATTGATTTGTTTTGAATTTAACCAATATAAGTTTTTAATATTCTGTAAGCCATTTATAGTAAGTTTAAGTTTTTAATCTATTTTTGCATTAGCAAAAATTATAGTAGATATAAAAA
>NZ_LXHX01000047.1:0-3169 GCF_001649495.1 Emticicia sp. MM
TTAATCTATTTTTGCATTAGCAAAAATTATAGTAGATATAAAAAATATTTATAAATGGTAAAAAAGGTACTATTGATATTCTTCTTATTCATAGTCGAGTATTCGACTATGAGGGAGTATGTTAGTTTTGCTAAAATTACTACCGAAATAAATGATATCGAAGACAATAGCGAGGCAGAAGATTCGACCAATGATGATTTAAACAATTTAATCGAAGAGCTATTTGTTCAAGAACAACAATTACAGTTCAATTTTCTGCCAATTACTTCAAATTTTCTGCATTTTTTTAAATACGAATCTTCCTTTTTTGCCCATTTTCTAATCATTGATTCTCCACCTCCAAGGTTTCTTTAGTTTTCCTCCGTTGATAAAATGTACATTTTGTTTCAAATTTTTAATATGTCGGTGTAAAACTGCGTATTAGGTGCACTTTTAGCTCATTTTATCAAATCTTATTGCCTTAAATTGAAATTTTAGTCTTAAGAACACTCCTCTGCAAATTTATATTTTGCTTGTAAATATTGATTTCTTAAAGTTATAAGTTCGGAATCGAGTATTTCGCATATTGTACTTTAACATTTAACCCAAAAACTCTCAGTTTGATTATGAGAAAATTAAGTTTTAATTACTTAAATGCTGATTTATCAGCAGGTTTAGTTGTATTTTTAGTTGCTCTCCCATTATGTTTAGGTGTTGCGTTAGCATCAGGTGCTCCGCTCATTTCTGGTGTTGTCGCTGGAATTGTAGGAGGTATCGTAGTTGGCTTAATAAGTGGCTCACAATTAGGAGTTAGTGGCCCAGCCGCTGGTCTAACAGTAATCGTTTTAAACGCCATAACCGAAATAGGATTATATGAATCATTTTTAACTGCCGTAGTTTTGGCTGGCGTATTTCAGTTAATCTTTGGTATATTGAAGGCAGGAGTGATTGGCTATTATTTCCCTTCTTCAGTTATCAAAGGTATGCTGACAGCCATTGGTATTATAATTATCTTGAAGCAGATTCCTCACGCAATGGGAATAGATTTAGACTACGTCGGAGATGAAGATTTTATTCAAAAAGATGGTCAAAATACTTTTTCCGAGTTATTTCGTATTAGTGAGCTATTCAACGAAGGTGCATTAACGATAGGGATTGTCTCGTTAGGTATTATGATTTTGTGGGAGCAAGACTTTATCAAAAAAAATAAAATATTAAGTCTATTCCCAGGTGCTTTACTTGCAGTTATTGTGGGAATTATTTTGAACAATGGTTTATTATCGTTTCCACCAGTATTTCATTTAGAGAGCGTACATCTCGTTAATCTACCTGTAATCAATTCTTTGGACGATTTTACTAACTTATTTCAATTACCAAATTTTGCGGCAATTACTAATCCATTGATTTGGAAAACGGGCATTGTTATAGCAATTATTGCAAGTTTGGAAACCTTATTAAGTGTTGAAGCCACTGATAAACTAGACCCTGATTCAAGAATTACTCCCACTAATCGAGAGCTAATAGCACAAGGTACTGGCAATATCGTTTCAGGTTTGTTGGGTGGTATTCCAGTTACCCAGGTAATTGTACGGAGTTCAGCCAATATTCAGTCAGGTGGCAAAACAAATTTATCTACAATTATTCATGGTTTGTTATTATTAGTTTGTACTGTTTCCATTCCAATATTTCTCAATCAAATACCTCTTGCATCGTTAGCAGTAGTATTAATTATGGTTGGTTATAAACTGGCCAAGCCATCTATTTTTAAACAACTTTATCAAGAAGGACAAGACCAATTTGTGCCTTTTGTAGTTACGGTAATTGCTGTTGTGTTTACAGATTTATTGAAAGGAATTGGTATCGGTTTAATTGTGGCAATGGTATATGTATTGTATACTAATTATAAAGGCTCAATTTCATTTCTTCGTGATGGTAAGAGTGTCTTAATTCAGTTTAACAAAGACATCTTCTATTTTAATAAATCAGAGTTGAAACAAAAGTTGGCAGAATTAGATGAAGGAGATATGGTGTACGTAGATGGTGTGAAGGCATCATTTATTGACCATGACATTTACTTAACGCTTGAAGAGTTTCAGAAGGAGGTAATCAGTAGAAACATTAATGTACAATTAAAAGGAATAAACAAGGAAAAAACTAAAATCAGATAAATATGCAATCATATCAAAAACTTTTATTAGCAAATAAGGCATGGGCAGCCGAAAAACTTCGACTGGATGAGTCTTATTTTGAAAACCTTTCTGCCAATCAAAGTCCAGAGTTTTTATGGATTGGTTGTGCTGATAGTCGTGTTCCTGCCGACCAAGTTACAGGCACTCAACCCGGAGATATTTTTGTGCACAGAAATGTAGCTAATTTAGTGGTACATACTGATATTAATATGTTGAGCGTATTACAATATGCAGTTGAGGTTTTAAAAGTAAAGCATATTCTAGTGGTTGGACACTACAACTGTGGTGGTGTAAAGGCCTCGATGGATAATAAAGATTATGGTTTAATTAATAAGTGGCTCAGACACATTAAAGATGTGAATGTCAAACATATTGATGAGTTAAGTAAAATTGATGATTTTCAATCTCGATTTGATAGGCTTGTAGAATTGAATGTAGTTGAACAAGTAAGAAATTTAGCTAAAACGACAATTGTTCAAAAAGCTTGGGCGAATGGTGATTATCCACATTTACATGGATGGGTGCTTGATTTAAAAAGTGGGTTAATTAAAACCATTATGGAAATCTTTCCCGATGATTTGTCGGCAATTGAAGAAGTTTATAGGTACGAATTGCCTGTTGTTGAATTAAGTGAAGTAATGAAATAATCTAATCTATTGAATTCCACACCAAAAAGCTATCAATTTTGATAGCTTTTTTTGATTATAACATTCTGTTTTAGTAGTATTTTTAATAATAATCACGCACTGTTTATCACCAAAAATCTGCGTTCTTTCTCAAAGAAGATACTTCTAGCTACTTATTTTATGTTTATCATGTATTTCAATTGCATTATTTTCAATGAAATACTTGTTGTTTGATTATCAATGATTTATAAAATTTGTTATGAAAAAAATAAAAAATAATCTTGGAATAATCTATATTTGCTAAAAAAATATATCTTTGCTAAAAATATATAGATAAATATGAACCTCCCAAACTGCCCCCAATGTGATTCAAAT
>NZ_LXHX01000048.1:0-30164 GCF_001649495.1 Emticicia sp. MM
AAATATATAGATAAATATGAACCTCCCAAACTGCCCCCAATGTGATTCAAATAATATCTCACGAAATGGTATCATTAAAGAAAGACAGCGTTTTAAATGTAAAGATTGTGGATACAATTTTACAGTAGAAAAAATGGGTAAAAGTATCGAAAGCTATTATGTGATTAAGGCTTTGCAGCTTTACATTGAAGGGGTAAGTTATCGTGAAATTGAACGATTATTAGGTGTTAGTCACGTTTCTGTAATGAATTGGGTAAAAAAATACCAAGTCAAGATTCCCAAACAGACGCTTTATCATCCAACATATAAAGTGATGAATCATAAAGAATTAGCCGAGTTTTTTGCGAGTAGAGAAAATCTCAAAGGAGCAGGAATGGTAGTAACAGAGTTAGGAGATAAGTTTATGCTCATTAAATGGGAAAGATTTAAAAAATGATTCCGTATTTGATAAATATAGGTTAAAATTTCTCGAAATTATTAAAATAGTACAATATTTTATTGCTAAAATCTACTCATTTGGTATTTAAAATATTATTTCGTTTACCTACTGTATTGTTTTCTATTAGTTTTATATTGTTTTGAATATTGTTGTATTTTTGAAATAAAATTTGGAAATATTTGCTTGTATTGATTTTTTATTTTAATCAACGAGAAAATTTAAAGTGCAATAAATTCTATCTATTATTAGCAAAGCTATATCAAAGATTTGCCCATTAAGGCTTTTATTGAAAGTTTTGTGTCGTTCAAATGGACGTACAACAAAACCATAATAAAAGACCTATGAAAAAATTTGTATTCACTTTATCGTTATTGCTGTTTGGTTACGGAATGACTCAAGCACAGGGTTCATCCGACTACGGAAGTGGTATTAAACTAAATGTAAATCAAGAAGGAACTAAGTCAATTAGATTTATTACTTGGAATCAAACTTGGTTTAGAGCAACACAACTAAATCCGGGAACTACCATTGGTGGCGAGGCAGCAAAAAATAACTATGATATTTCAGGCCGCCGTTTACGTATGTTGGCCTACACACAAATTAGTAAGCGTTACATGATATTGGCACATTTCGGAATCAATAATCAAACCTTTATTAACGGAGGAGGTTCTGGTTCTTCAGGAACAGGTGGATATGGAAATGGTAAAAAACCACAGATATTTTTCCATGATTTTTGGAATGAATACCATGTGATTATGCCAACCAAAGAAAATAAAAACTCTAGTTTAAGCGTAGGAGCTGGTTTGCACTACTTTATGGGCTTATCTCGAATGACTATGGCTTCTACTCTTAATTTTTTAACAGTTGACTCTCCAATTTTTTCATGGGCAACAATTGACAATGCCGACCAATTTGCTCGTCAATATGGATTTTTTGCAAAAGGAAAGCTTAATAAGCTTGAGTATCGATTTGGTTTAAATAAGCCTTTTAATACAAGTTTAGCCCCAGCAAATGTCACAGAGTCTTCTAAAGCAGTGGCGGTTGATAACAATGGCAAAAGTAGTTGGGCAAAAACAGCTTATGTAGAATATCAGTTTCTTGATACTGAAGCAAATTTGTTACCATTCAAAGTTGGTTCATATTTGGGAACAAAGCGAGTATTTAATATTGGGGCAGGTTTTTACATGCAACCAAAAGGTACAAAATCTTCAGTTAATGGAGCATTACAAAGCCATGATGTTAGATTATTCTCAATTGACTCATTCTTGGATATGCCTTTTGGTGATAAAGCTAAAAATGCTGCTGTAACTGCTTATGCTGGATATTTCAATTATAATTTCGGTCCTAACTACATACGAAATATTGGTATCATGAACGAAGGTGTGGTTAATGCTGAGTACTCTGGAAAGGATAAAGTTATGGCTGGTGCAGGAAATGCCCAACCCATGATTGGCACAGGGAGTATTTTTTACACGCAAGTTGGCTTGTTAATGCCTAAAGTTACTGAAAAGCCAAAGATGAGAGTTCAGCCATTTGTTGCTTACACAAACAAAAACTTTAAAGCATTACCAGTGCCAGTTTCTAACTTTGATTTAGGAGTAAACTGGCTTATTGATGGGCATCATGCTAAAATTACTACGCAATACTCGTTGCGTCCTGAAGTTGAAACTGCTACAAATAAGCAAAAACATCTAGGAGAATTTATTGCACAATTGCAAATCTATTTATAATAATCAACTCTAATAATATTACTTAAACTCTTAATTTATTAACACTATGTCTGACAAAAAAAGCTCGATGTTTTCTATCATTGGAGCATCATCAGTAGGTACGATGATTGAGTGGTATGACTTCTACATTTTTGGAAGTTTGGCTACAATTATTTCAACCAAGTTCTTTCCTGCAGGACCGGGAAGTGAAACTTTATCTTTCCTTTCTACACTAGCAACTTTTGCCGCTGGTTTTGTAGTACGTCCATTTGGAGCCTTATTTTTTGGCCGTTTAGGCGACCTTATTGGTAGAAAATATACATTCATGGTTACACTCTTATTAATGGGTAGTGCAACTTTTATTATCGGTTGTATTCCTTCCTATGAGACCATAGGCGTTGCGGCTCCCTTGTTAGTTTTGTTACTTCGTTTATTACAAGGTCTTGCTCTTGGAGGTGAATATGGCGGTGCCGCTACTTATGTGGCTGAACACTCACCAACCAATGAAAGGGGTTACATGACTTCGTGGATTCAAATTACGGCAACGGCTGGTTTAATAGTATCGTTAATAGTTATTGCTATTACAAAGATTTCAATGAGTAAAGAATCTTTTGAAGAGTTTGGTTGGAGAATTCCTTTCTTATTCTCAATCGTAATGGTGGGAGTTTCTTATATTATTCGTAGAAATATGCATGAGTCACCGCTTTTCTCAAAGGCTAAAGCAGAAGGTAAAACTTCAACTAATCCATTGAAAGAATCGTTTGGTAAAAAATTAAATTTTAAGTTTGTTTTGTTGGCACTTCTAGGTGTTACAATGGGACAAGGTGTTGTTTGGTACACTGGTCAGTTTTACGCAATGTCATTTGTAGAAAAAATTATGAATGTGCCAAAAGAACAAGTAGATAGTATCATGATTTGGGGGCTTTGTTTAGGAACACCTTTCTTTGTAGTTTTTGGTTGGTTATCTGACCGAATTGGTCGTAAGTGGATTATGTTAGCGGGTATGTTGGTTGCCATCTTATCGTACCGTTCAATTTACTCAAAAATGTACGATACTGTCGATATTAAGAAGAAAACAGAAATTCTTGAAAAAACCACTTCAATTGCTGAATTAAAAGAAAATAAAAAGAATAAAAATGGTGGAGTTGATTCAGTTTATACGGTAACTAAAGCCTTTACCGATGGTACAACCTACAAAGAAGTAAAAACCAAAACTTTGAAAAATGGGGTAGTTGAAATAAATGAAAAAGATGGAAAACCGATTGTTGAAATCAAGAAAACAGTAACTATTAATGATACCGATAAGTGGACACTCATTTGGTTGATATTCGTGCAGATGTTGTTTGTTACAATGGTTTATGGCCCAGTTGCAGCATTCTTAGTTGAGATGTTCCCTACTAAAATTCGTTATACTTCAATGTCTTTGCCTTACCACATTGGTAATGGTATTTTTGGTGGACTATTACCAGCGATTGCAACGTTTTTAGTATCAAATGCTACTAAATTAAATACAGATGCTGTTGAAGCTGGATTACCAAAAATCGTTGAACAACCTTATTTAGAAGGTCTTTGGTATCCAATTATTATTGCAGGTATTTGTTTTGTAATAGGGGCAATATATCTTGATGGTAAGGATAATAAAGTAAATGACTAATTTTTGATAAAGCATTTTAAAAAATTAAAAAAAATGAATACAATAAAAAGACTTTTAGGCATTGTTTGGATTTTAATTGGAGCATTCGCTGTCTATTATTTAATCGTTAATCAAGCAATTGCACTCTGGAATAAAGGTGGCGAGAATATTATTCCAGCCATAATTTATACAGTTATTTTATGCCCGATGATTGCAGGGGCACTCGGTACTTTTGGTATATATTCACTTCAAGGTGAGTTTGATAGCAAAGATTAATCATAATAAGTAAGGCTTAGGGTTTAATTGAGCAATGTATGCCAGTTGAGGATAATACCCAGTGGCATACATTCTTATTTTTAGTCAAAGTTAACTATATTAATTTTGCAAAAATAGCTAAATTAATCTTTGAATAGTACCATAGTAGTAGTAGTTTAGTGCAACAAATTGAACACCCTAAATGAAGCAACAAAAAGCCATAGCAATTACTATTCTGTTAGTTTTTCTATTAAACATTCCAATAATATCATTGCTTAATAAACCGCTTTTTGTATTTGGAATTCCATTAGTTTATGTATATGTGTTTTCAATTTGGGCTTTTGCAATTATTGTAATTGCATGGATAGCTGAATCAAAAAATATTGAAGATACATCAGAACATGAATAGCTATATTTTAGGTCTCATATCAATTTATTATTTAGCTTTTTTGTTTCTGGTAGCTTATCGAGCAGAGCAAAAATCTAAGAACGATAAAAGTATTGTTAGTAATCCTAACATTTATGCACTTTCATTGGCAGTTTATTGCACCGCTTGGACTTTTTATGGTAGTGTAGGAAGGGCTTCAACTGATGGTTTAGATTTTCTAACGGTTTATATTGGACCCACGATTGTTATGTTTTTAGCATTTCCGATACTAAGAAAAATTATCCGAATTTGTAAAAACCAACGTTTGACAAGTATTGCTGATTTTATTTCATCACGTTATGGCAAAAATCGTTCTTTGGGAGTGCTGGTGACCGTAATTTGCTTATTATCAGGTATTCCATATATAGCTTTACAACTTAAAGCCATCTCGAATAGCTTCGGTATTCTTACTAAAAATGTTGTGAATAATAATTTTTGGGCCGACCATACTTTTTACATAGTAATACTTTTAATACTATTTACTATTTTGTTTGGTACACGTAATGTAGAAGCAACTGAAAAGCATGAAGGGATGGTTACTGCTATTGCAGTAGAGTCGATTATTAAACTGATAGCTTTTTTATCAATTGGTATTTATGTAACCTATTGGTTGTTTGATGGTTTTGATGATATTTTTTTGAAAGCTAAAAACTTGCCATCAGCCCAAAATAATTTAATAATTGAAAAAAATACTGGGCTATCGATGTGGTTTTGGCACACATTTTTAGCAACAATGGCCTTCATCTTTTTACCACGACAATTTCAGGTAGCAGTGGTTGAAAATGTAGATGAAAAATATATAAGCAGAGCAATGTGGCTTTTTCCATTATATATGCTTTTGATAAACATTTTTGTGCTACCTATCACTTTAGCTGGCGGAATTATTTTTGGTGAAAAGGCTAATTCTGATATGTTTGTTTTATCAATACCATTGAATTTTTCAAGTGAATTATTGGCAATTCTTACGTATATAGGTGGATTTTCGGCGGCAACTGGAATGATAATAGTCGAGACGATTGCGATAAGTGTCATGGTAAGTAATAATTTATTGATGCCAACATTTTTAGGGGTTTCAGCTTTTAAAGAGTTTATAAATAAAAATCCTAGTAGGTTTATTCAATATATTAGGCGTTTGGCTATTGCTCTCATCATTTCTCTTGGTTATTTCTATTATAAATTCATCACTGAGAAATATTCTCTTGTTTCAATAGGAATGACCGCCTTTGTGGTGGTTGCTCAATTTGCTCCTTCAGTTTTGGGCGGAATTTTTTGGAAGCGAGGTACACAAAAGGGAGCGATGGCAGGTTTGGTGGGCGGAACAGTGGTATGGTTTTTCACGCTTATTATTCCATCATTTGTGAGTTCGGGGGTTATTTCTGAACAAATTATGACAGAGGGCCTTTTTGGGATTAGTCTTTTAAAACCTTTTGAACTTTTTGGAATGGTGGGAATGGATAATATCGCACATGCGACTTTTTGGACACTATTTATCAATTCAATTCTTTATGTTTTTGGCTCTCTTTTTACAAAGCAGACATCTATTGAGCATAATCAGGCAGTATTGTTTGTAGATGTTTTTCAGTATTCTAAAGGAATTGAAAATTCGGTTATTTGGAAAGGAAAGGCTTTAGTTTCAGACATAAAGACTTTATTGGAAAGCTTTTTGGGAGCGGGTCGAACTGAAAGAATTATAAGAGTATTTGCTACACGAAATAATATAAATCTTGATACACGCTATGCAGATGCTAGGTTTGTAAATTATGCCGAAAAATTATTATCAGGAATTGTTGGTACTGCTTCTGCAAGAATGATGGTTTCTTCAGTGGCCAAAGAAGAAGAAATATCTTTAAATGAAGTTGTTGAGATTTTAAAAAAATCACAAGAGTTGATGGCGGTAAATAAAGAATTAAAACAAAAATCGAATGAACTAAAGTTACTTACCGAGCAACTTCAATCAGCAAATGAGCAGTTGAAACTTACTGACAAGCTAAAAGATGATTTCTTGGCAACTGTAACGCATGAGATTCGAACACCATTAACTTCAATTAAAGCTTTATCGGAAATCTTGTATGATAATGAAGATATTGAACATGAAGAGAGACAGCATTTTTTAAATACGATAATAAAAGAATCTGATAGATTAAGTAGGTTGATAAACCAAGTTTTAGATTTAGAAAAATTTGAATCAGGCAAGGTCAGAATAGTTCAGGAGTCAATTAATTTTCAAGAAATCATCAATGATTCATTAGACTCAATTGAACAATTAGCCAAGGAAAAAGGGGTAAAAATAAAGACTGTTATTGATAAAAATTTGCCCAAACTTATAGGAGATAGAGACCGATTGATGCAAGTTATACTGAATTTACTCTCTAATGCTGTAAAATTCACAGAAGCTAATAAAGGCTTAATTACAATTACTGCATACAATGAAGAGAATAATTTGCTTTTTAATGTGATTGACGATGGAGCTGGAATAGCTAAAGAATATCAAGAATTAATATTTGATAAATTTTATCAGGCACATGACCAGACAATAAAAAAGCCTAAAGGTAGCGGTTTAGGACTTGCCATTTCTAAACGAATTATTGAACTCCATAATGGTAAAATTTGGGTAGAAAGCGAAGTAGGTAAGGGCACAAAGTTTTCATTTTCAATTCCAATAAATTAAAATTTAGTATAATCTAAGTATAAACATAGAACCCTATATAACAAGATACGACCATGAATATCCAAAAAAATATAAAAGTACTTATCGTTGATGATGAACCAAATATCTTGCTTTCATTAGAATTCTTAATGAAAAAGGAAGGATTCATTGTTTTTATTGCCAGAGATGGAGAAGAGGCCTTTGATATTATTAATCGTGAAAAACCAAGAATCGTTTTACTCGATATTATGATGCCAAAAGTCGATGGGTATGAAGTGTGTAAATTTATCAAAAGCAATAAAGATACCTCCGATACAAAGGTGGTTTTTTTGAGTGCGAAAAGTAAAGAAGCTGATATTGAGAAAGGATATAGCATTGGTGCTGATTTATATATTCCCAAGCCTTTTTCCACGAGAGATTTAGTTAAGAAAATTAATATGATGGCAGCGGGAGTGGTGGCGTAGTGCTGTAATAGAAATTATCCATCTGTGATATTCTATTATTCTTAAATTAACATTGTACAACAAAACTATAATAAAGTAATGAATTATGACTCATTTTACCAAAAAAGCATCGAGAATCCTGAAGCTTTTTGGGCCGAACAATCTGATAAAATTGCATGGTTTAAAAAGCCAACTCAAATATTATCAACAGATAAGAATGGCTTTTATCGTTGGTTTGCGGGAGGTGAGTTAAATACCTGTTATTTAGCAGTTGACTATCATATTGAGCAAGGAAGAGGAAATCAAACTGCATTGATATATGATTCTGCAGCAACTAATTCTATTATAAAATATACTTATAACGAAATTAAAGAAGAGGTTTCGAAAATTGCTGGAGCACTGAGAGATTTAGGTATAGAAAAAGGAGATACTGTGGTAATTTATATGCCTATGGTACCCGAAGCTGCCTTCTCAATGTTGGCTTGTGCTCGATTAGGTGCTGTTCACTCAGTAGTATTTGGTGGTTTTGCACCGCACGAATTAGCAATCAGAATTGATGATGCCAAGCCCAATGTAATTATTTCTGCTTCTTGTGGAATTGAGTTTGATAAAATTATCCCTTATAAACCCTTACTTGATGAAGCAATTCACTTAGCTGAGTTTAAGCCGAAAAATTGTTTGGTTCTGCAAAGACCCATGTGCCATGCCAACTTAGTAGGAGAAAGAGATATAGATTTTGCTACAATGGTTGCTCAGTCAAAACCGGCTGATTGTGTTCCTGTTGATGCTACTGACCCACTTTATGTACTTTATACATCAGGAACAACAGGAAAGCCTAAAGGTATTGTTAGAGATAACGGAGGGCATGCCGTTGCAATGAACTTCTCAATGAAATATATCTATGATTTGAATCCAAAAGATGTTTTTTGGGCAGCTTCAGATGTGGGTTGGGTTGTAGGACATTCATACATTGTTTATGCACCTTTAATTTATGGTTGTACCACAGTTTTTTTTGAAGGAAAACCAATAAAAACACCAGATGCTGGTACTTTTTGGCGTGTCATTGATGAACACAAAGTAAAAGTTTTCTTTACCGCACCTACCGCATTTAGAGCGATTAAAAAAGAGGATTCTGAAGCGAAGTTGAAAGAAAAATACGATACATCATCCTTAAAGACTATCTTTGTTGCTGGCGAACGATGCGACCCACCAACTTTAGAATGGCTTCAACAAATTGCACAAGTGCCAATAATCGACCACTGGTGGCAAACCGAAAGTGGTTGGGGAATTGTTGCCAATATGATGGGAGTAGAGCAGTTTCCTGTAAAAGCTGGTTCGGCTACAAAACCAGTTTGTGGTTTTGATGTACAAATTTTAGGAGAAAATGGTCAGAAATTAGGTCCAAATGAAGAAGGCTATGTCTGTATCAAGCTGCCACTTCCACCTAGCTGCTTACCTACACTATGGAATGATGACGACAGATTCCGTAGTTCATATCTCAATAAATTTGAGGGTTATTATTTAACAGGCGATGGTGGATACATCGACGAAGAAGGCTATGTATTTATCATGGGCCGTGTTGATGATGTGATAAATGTGGCAGGGCATCGACTTTCAACGGGCGAAATGGAAGAAATTGTAGGGTCTCATAAAGCAGTTGCGGAATGTGCAGTAGTAGGAATTGCAGATGAGCTACGTGGACAGCGACCATTAGGTTTAGTAGTTTTGAAGGATGGGATTGAGATTTCAGAAGAAGTTCTTGAAGAGCAATTAATAAAATTGATACGAGACCAAATTGGTGCAGTGGCATTCTTCCGAAATGCAATCCTTGTAAAACGTTTGCCTAAAACTCGTTCGGGTAAGATTTTACGTAAAACTATTCGTCAACTTATTGATGGTGAGCAATTTACAATACCGTCAACGATTGATGATGTAAGTATTCTTAGTGAAATTGAATTGTGTATGAGAAATAGAAAAATTGGAGTTTTTCAATAAAAAAACGGTTTCTTTTCTAAAAAATATATAAATAAATGCCCAAAGTTATCTGGATTTCTAACCTTAGAGTTTTCGCAACTCTCACTGTCATTATGCTCCACTGTGCCGCAGGTGGGATTTATTTGATGGGTAAAATTCCAGATTCATGGTGGTGGATTTGCAATGCTGCTAATGCTTTTGGGCGATTTGCCGTACCTATTTTTGTGATGCTTTCAGGGTATTTACTCTTAGGTAAATACAAAAATTTAATTGATTTCCTTTCAAAAAGGTTTTCAAGAATATTTATTCCATTTCTAGTATGGACGCTCATTTATATGCTTTGGGGTAGTTATTTTGGAGTTATTCCTGCCGAAAAAACGAAGCTTGAAATAATTGATATTCTTCGAAAAATTATGTTTGGAGGTGCAGGGGGCTCAGGGCATTTATGGTTTGTTTATATGCTTTTAGGAATCTATTTATTCCTGCCAATTTTGAGTAAATGGATTACACAAGCAAGTTCGCAAGAAATAAAATACTTCCTGATTTTATGGGTAATTTCTTGTACTGTTTATCCGTATTTTAATCGATTTTTGGGAATTAAAATTAATTTCGAAATAAGATATTTTTCAGGATACATAGGCTATTTTGTTTTAGGTTATTTTCTTGGGAATATACAATTTTCTAATGCAATCCCCAAAATTGGATATTTGGCTTTAGGTATTTTTGTAATTAGTTGGATAATAACTTTTGTTGGCATTTATTTTTCAACGATAAGCAACAGAAGTATCTATGAAGCCAACCTTTTTGATTATCTAAGTCCGAGTGTAATTATGATGTCTGTTACAGCGTTTTTGGCTTTTAAGAATTTATTTAATCTTGAATTCCTACCCAATCTAACTACGCAAATAGATAAATTTAGTTATGGCATGTATTTGATGCACCTAATTCCGATGAAGACTATTTCAAGACAATGGCACATTAATTTTAAATGGATTCATCCGATAATAGGCATTTCAACCCAATTTATTCTTACAGCTTTGGTATGTTATTTTGCAATGCTGATTATTAGTAAAATACCAAAAACAAGTTGGATAACGGGTTAACAGATTTTTAAACAAATTAGTATATTTTAGTCAATTTATTCAATAAATACCTTACCAAATGAGAATTTCTGATTTTAATGATTACGAAATCCAATACAAGCACTCAGTTGAAGACCCAGAGGGTTTTTGGGCGGAGATTGCTGCCAATAACTTTGAATGGAGAAAACCATGGAAAAAAGTATTGAATTGGAATTTTACTGAGCCAAAAGTTGAATGGTTTGTAGGTGGAAAGCTCAATATTACTGAAAATTGCCTTGATAGACACGTAAAGGATAAGCCTAACCAACCAGCAATTATTTGGGAACCAAACGACCCAAATGAAGAAGCGGTAATCCTTACCTACCGTCAATTATTTGAACGTGTTTGTCGTTTCTCAAATGTCTTAAAACGAAATGGCGTAAAGAAAGGAGATAGAGTGTGTATTTATATGCCAATGATTCCTGAATTAGCTATTGCAGTTTTGGCTTGTGCTCGTATTGGAGCAATTCACTCGGTTGTTTTTGGTGGTTTCTCTGCATCTTCAATTGCTGACCGTATCAATGACTCTCAATGTGTGGCAGTAGTTACGACTGATGGTGCCGTACGTGGTAACAAATCAATTCCAATGAAAGATACCGTGGATGATGCTTTGATTGGATGTCCTTCAGTTAAGAAAGTAATTGTGACAACGCGTACACGAACGCCTGTGAGTATGATTAAAGGCCGTGATGTATGGTGGGAAGAGGAAGAAAAACACGTAACAAGTGATTGCCCAGCAGAAGAAATGGATTCAGAAGACCCGCTATTTATTCTTTATACTTCAGGTTCAACTGGAAAACCAAAAGGAGTTGTTCAAACTTGTGGCGGATACATGGTTTATTCAGCTTATACTTTCTTGAATGTATTTCAGTATAAACCTGGGCAAATTCATTTCTGTACTGCTGATATTGGTTGGATTACCGGACATTCATACATTGTTTATGGACCATTAGCAAATGGTGCAATAACACTTTTGTTTGAAGGTATTCCTACGTATCCTGATGCAGGACGTTTTTGGGATATTGTTGAGAAACACAGCGTAAATATTCTTTACACAGCACCAACAGCGATTCGTTCATTAATGGGCTTTGGCTTAGAATACGTAGAAGGAAAAGATTTGAGTTCTTTGAAAGTTTTGGGTTCAGTTGGTGAACCAATTAATGAAGAAGCTTGGCAATGGTATTCAAAAAATATTGGAAAAGATAAATGTCCAGTAGTTGATACTTGGTGGCAGACCGAAACTGGTGGAATCATGATTTCAGCATTGGCTGGCATTACACCGCTCAAACCAGCTTGGGCGTCATTGCCACTACCGGGTATTCAAATGATGTTGGTTGATGAGCATGGAAATGAAATTGAAGGTGGTGATGTAAGTGGAAACCTTTGTATTAAATTCCCGTGGCCTTCTATTTTACGTACAACTTGGGGCGACCATGAACGTTGTAGAACGAATTACTTCTCGGCATACCCAAATTTATACTTCACCGGTGATGGAGCGATGCGTGATGCCAATGGTTTTTATAGAATTACTGGTCGTGTAGATGATGTGTTAAATGTATCTGGACACCGAATTGGTACGGCAGAAGTTGAAAATGCTATCAACATGCACACTGGAGTTGTTGAAAGTGCCATTGTTGGGTATCCTCATGATATTAAGGGTCAAGGAATTTATGCTTATGTAATCTGTGAAAGCATGATTCATGATGAAGACCTTACTCGTCGTGATATTTTAGCCACTGTTTCACGTGTTATTGGGCCAATCGCAAAACCAGATAAAATTCAATTTGTAAGTGGTTTGCCAAAAACTCGTTCGGGTAAAATTATGCGTAGAATTCTTCGTAAAATTGCAGAAGGCGATGTATCTAATTTAGGTGATACTACCACACTTCTCGACCCCAACATCGTTGATGAAATTAAGAATGGAGCTGCTGCATTGAAGTAGTTTTATATTAGAGGCTTGGATTTGATTCAAGCCTCTAAATTTTTGGTTCAATCCAAAGTGCAGTTAAAATCGATAAAATTAAGATAAACCATATCCATTCGGGAACACTTACGCTAAGTTTTTGCTCGGTGTTGATACTTGAATTTGAGGTGTTTAAATATGGTTTTATGGCATTTGCTTTGGTTAATTCACTGTGTTTATCTTCTACAAATACTTCTAAAGAATCTTGAAATTTCTGCCAATTTTTATTTTTAAATGAATAATAAACTTTATTTGAAGTTGAGTTTATAGGAGATTTCTGTTTTTGAATGGTATCTTCTTCAATAATTACTGAACTAGATTTTTGGTCATTATTGAAATTCATTTCAAGTTTCGAGTTTGAAAATATAGGTCCATCCAAAAGAATAGTAGTAGATTTTGGAGGTAATAAATAATGTATAGTCCCCTGCCAAATTTTCATGTATGTTAAACTATCCCCACTTAAAATTAAAGGAAATGTTTCGTTTAATAAACTAAGCCCAATTCTACCATTTCGTTTCTGAATAGCAATTGGAAATTCTGCGTTTAGTTTTTGAAAATCAGTACTTTGGAAGGCAAATGGTTTAGCCGTTAAGTCTGTTAAAATTGGAATATTTTCTTGTGTACTGATACGTTTAAGTGCCCAGTTCGTTCCAAAGGTTTGATTGATACTTTTTGCCGCTAAATCTGCTTGTTCAATATTAATAAATAATATAGATTTACCTTCATTAAAGGCTTTTTTTACAGTAGTATTTTCAACATTATTTGGGTCAGTGATGATAATATCTGCTACAAAATCACTTTCTGATTGATTGATTGAAATAGTACTTTGCGTATTTTTTGCAACATTACTGATTATTTTTACTTGATTACCATTTTTTCCAAGCCAATCGGCTAATATTTTACCTTCAAAATCTGGATTTGAAAGAATCATCAACACTTTAATCGGTTGATTTTTTTGACTGAAAAACTTAATTTCTTGAATTTTTTTTTCATTCAAAACTAAATCAAATGTGTTGCGTCCAATAGAAAATACTGGAGTTCTAAGACTAAAATAATTGAAACCTTTTTTTAGATTAACACTATCAATGGTTTGATTTCCCCATTTAAGTGTAAGTTTTTGATTTTCAGATGAATGAATTTTTCCGTTTATTTCCTGAATATCTCCTTTATTCACAATTGCTCGCCATTGAACCTCTTGTATTTCATTATCTTTAAAAAATGGTAGCCAATGAATGGTGTGATTTACAAGTTTGCTCAATATCTCAGGCCTAACATCCTGCCCTAAGAAGTATATTTGCCCAATTTGAGTTTCAAAACCGTCGTTTTCAAGTAAACGCTTATTGAATTTTTGTTGAGTAAAATACTCTTGTATTTTTAAACTATCTTTAGTTTTTTGAATTATTTCAAGCGGAATATTCTCAGAAACTACTAAAATCTTATTCGTATCGCTTTGTTTATGATAAGTTGGATTGATAATAAATAAACTAATAATTAGCCAAAGAGCGATATTGAGTCCAACTTTTATGCCATATCTTTTACTTCCCTTCTCTTTGATTAACTTAAAATATTGAATAAATAGTAAAGCCACCAAGGACATTCCTAACAGCCAATCATAAATGCTCAGATTTTGTATTTGTTGAATTAAATTCATCTAAATTTTTCGACCAATGATTTAATTAATGGTTTATATTTTACTGTTTAATGTTCTTCCAATAAGCGTTCTCCAATTTTTTCTCTACAAATAATGTTTGATTACTAGGGTTTGTATTGTTGAGCAATGACTTATTGATAAGACCATACATTTTTGTTTTTAGCGTTGTTTGCTCTTGGTCAGTGATGTTTTTACCATTAATAAGCTCTTGTAAGGTACTCAAAATGCTCCAGTTTGATAAATTGCTATTAACAACTCTGGTAGAAATGGCTGCACTCAACTCCATAAGTTTGTATTTTTGAGTATTGTCTAAAATTCTTTCGTTTTCAGAAATTATACCCATTACTTCTGCAATAAGTGTCTCTAATTGCTGTTGAGTATAATTTTTTTGAAACTTAAATGCAGAATTAAACTTGGTTAATTCTCCCGTCAATCTTTTTTCTTTTTCTTTAATTGGAGGCGGAGCAAAACTGGTTTTTTTTACAAAAGTTCTAGCTTTATGTTGAGCAGACTTTAAATATTCGAGAGCTTTTTTCTCAAAAGGAAGTGCTTTTTCTGGTTCGTATAACCTCAAATGTAGTTCAGACTGCCACATTTGTTCAAGCGACATCTTTAATAAACTTTTAGTTGATTGCTCGTAATATGTATTAGCCTCTCCGTCATCATGCGAATGTACGTATTCTGCCAGTAAACTGGCAACGGGGTCTTTTTCTTCAGCTGCAGTTCCATGATTATGTCCTTCTTCTTCATGCTTATTTCCTTCGTCATGGTCATGTTCACCTTCATCGTGGTCATGTCTGAAGCCTTTTAATAAATCACCATCCTTTGCTTCTGCTGGTAATGCATTCACTGCTCCAATGGCCCCTTCATTTTCCTCTCCTAAATACTGACCATACCTAAGTCGTAGAGCTTTTTGGTCGAAACCAATATTATTTGAAATATCATTAAAATCCTGCTTTTTTAACTTATTTCGCTTGGCAATGAGTTTTTCTGTATCAAAAATGATTTGTCTTTGACTTCTGAAATACTCGGGCATAATATTCATCGCCATAGTTGCCAAATCAGATTCTTCTACTTGTGCAGTATCTTTATAAACAATAAAATAAGTATCAGATTTTGAGAAATTTGGTGATGGACGTTTATTATCAATAGCTGCCCAATAATAGTAAAGCTCATCACCCGGAGTAAAGTTAAGTGCCCTCAAATCAATGGTTTTACTAATTGTTGCAGATTTGAAATTTGATTGTGAAAGTGGGATTTTTACTTCTCTGAATTTTACATTTTCTCCTGAACCACGAGCTAAAGTAGCAACGATGAACGCTTGATTTACTAAAAAATCATCTGAAATTTTGGCAGAAATTTGAATGTTTTTAGAATCTTTAATGAAATGTAATTGGTAAAGTTCTTTGGATGTGGGCTCTATTTTCGGTGATAAATCAGGTATTGCATCTAAACGATAATAATCTGATTGATAAATAAGTGAATCATGAAAATAAGCTTTAAAAGAATAAAGTCCTGAACTAATTAGTTGGTCTGTATATTCAAAGTGTTCATCAACGAGTTTAAATGCTACCTCTTCGCCTCGATTATTGCTTAAATTAACTTTTAAATTGGTTGAATTTGAGAAGTTGATTTGCCATTTAAGCATTGAGCCAACAACGGCAGAGGCATTCATATTTTCTGAACTAATATTTTCAATATTGGTATAGCTTGGAGGAGTAATTGTTAGCGTAGCAGATTCAAAGTTTGGAATATATCTTTGATTAGTTGATAACTGGTTTTTAATTGAATTTGATTTTAACTGATGATTATTCCATTTTAATTTAGGTCCCCAGTTATAAAAGCTAAAAGCTAAAAGAAATACTCCAAAAAAACAAAGTAGTTTTCTTTCAAAAATGATGGGCGTTTTATAGTTATTGCTTAATAAACGTTCAAGTTGTAATTGTTCGGCTAAATTAGGTTGCTCGAGTGTCAATAATTCGAGACTATATTCTGTATTATCAAGTTTTTGATGAATAATTTTGATGGCTTCTTTTTGTTTATTCTGAAATAGCTTTTGTTGAAGAGAAATCCCTAAAAATGAAAGAAACAAAGCTATTGATGCCCAAATTTCTGATTGAACAAAGAATAAAATGATGTAATAAGCAGTGCCAGCTACTAACAAGCAAACTAATATTGCTTTAGTGTATAACTGGAGGTTGACTTTGGTTATGATTTGTTTGAGTTGATTCATGCGTTTTTGGAAATAGCGAGCCAACGCTCAAAACAAAGTAATAAAATGAATACTAGAATGAGGCTTTTATCAAACCATTCATTTGAGGACTTGTGCGGAAAAGGTTGTATTTTAAACAAAGCCTTTAATTGTTGCTCAGAAAGCGGCTTTAGATTTTCATTGTTTAATTGCCAATGTTGAATGATTTTTTCGCCAATAAACTCTGGTAAGTAGGCATTAAATACCCATTCGTTAGTTTGTGGTGTGAGCGGTTTTGAGATAATTATTTCGTTGTCATTATTTGTTACATAAACTCCGACCCACTTTTGTGAATTACTGAAAAATCCTAAAGTTTTAGCTGAAATATGAATTGGTTTATCTGAAAAAATTATGTCATAATTATTCGTTTCTTTGGGTGCTAATTCAATTTGAAACTGCCATTCATAAATATCTTTCAGAGCCGATAAAGAAGCAATTATTTGTTTCTTTTCCGTAGTATTTTTATTGAAAATACCCACATTAAATATGCCCTCGTGACTTATTTCTTGCTTAGAATTTGTATTATTTCTGACCGTTTTTAATTGGCCATCAGCATCAATAAATGATGTTTTATTGTCAGAGAAAGCAAATACGTTATTAGTGCGTGTTGAATCAATAATTGAATGGATTTTAAGATTAGTTGGTGAAAAAATCTGTGGAAGCTGAGTTAGTTTACGCTGATTAATGAGATATAATTCAAGCGTTTGGTCTTGAATAAGTTTGCCCATTTCGTTCAGATTTGATTGTAAAGATTGGGCATTGATTTTTACAATATTTGAAGGTAATTGTTCAATCGAGGTAAATCGAACGGGCTTATCATTTATCCAATAGCATTCTTCTCCTTTTTTAAGAGCTTCATCAATCTCAAACTTAAAATTCTCAAATACTATTCGATTGGCTTCAATTAAATGAGTTTTTGTTTTTTTTGAACTAGCATTTGTCCATATTAACAATGGTTTCGACAAGATAAAAACAAATAGTAAAAGCAGTAAACACCTGATTATCAGCAATAAAATATTGTCCAGTCGAATGCCTCTCGACTGTTGGAGATTTTTTTCACTAAGCCATTGAGTAGCAGCCCAAGCAATTAATTTTCCTTTTTTTTGATGCCAAAAATGTATAATAACAGGAATACTAACTGCCAAGCTTCCCCAAAGTATGTAAGGGTTTAATAATTCCATTTCAGAAATTTCTTTGCTTTATTGCTTCCAAAATTACGCTCGCAATTGGAGTATCAAAGCTTGTTTTGAACAAGTGTACAAATGGAATTTGTAATGCTTCTTCAAGTTTTGTTAAATATTTTTCAGCTTTTTTTCTTACCTCTTCTTTAATTGCTTCTGCTTGAAGTTCAATTTCTTGCCCGGTTTCTAAATCTTTAAATCTGAAAAAACCTTTGAGGTTGAAGTTTAATTCTTGTTGCCCCAATACTTGGAAAATAAGTATTTCTCGGTGGGCATTGGCCAATGATTTAATTAAAGTTAGCCACTCATCATTGAATTGTAATAAGTCAGACGCAATTACTAAAACTTCTTTTTGTTTTCCCGATTGCAGAACACTCAAGTCTAGTGAATTTGTATTCTCCCAATTTCCATGAGCCTCGATTTTTTCCAACGTGTAAAGTATTCTTTGAAACGATTGTTTTCCAGAATTAACAAGGGTGACTATTTCTCCATTTTTTATTCCAAATAAACTCATTAAGTCACCTTGTCGATATCCTAAATAAGACAGAGAAGCGAGTAAAATTTTACAATATTCTAACCTTGAGACTTTATTTTCTACATAATTCATCGAACCAGAAAGGTCTATTATAAACTTCAAATGAAAATTACTTTCGGTAGAAGATTCACGAACCAAGTGTTTATCTGTTCGGGCATAAAGTTTCCAGTCGATTCGTTTAGGGTCATCACCAATTTCATAATGGCGATATTGCTCAAACTCTACCCCATAACCTATTCTTTTACTATGATGAATGCCCAACATTAGTTGCTCACTCACCAATTTACCAGCCAATTGGAGGTTGTTGAGTTTTATGAGTTCTTCTGTTAGCATCTTACTATTTCAACAAATCCGTGATAACATCATCAGTACTGATACCTGCTGCTTCTGCTCTAAAATTTAGTGCAATGCGGTGGCGAAGAATAGGGTAGGCAAGAGCTTCAATATCTTCTGGTATTACCGAAAAACGCTCATTTAAAACGGCACGAGCCTTCGCACAAACAACTAAAGCTTGCCCTGCACGTGGACCAGCCCCCCATTCGCTCCATTCCTTCACAAAAGCAGAGGTAGTATTTGCTGGGCGAGTTGAACGTACAATTTTATTGATTTTTACAATAAGTTCTTCAGAAATATGTACTTGACGAGTAAGGTGCTGTAAATCAATGATTTCAGCATCACTCATGATGGAATTCAATGTTGGTTTTGAAGTGCCAGTTGTATTCTTTAATACATTAAGTTCTTCACTTTCAGAGGGATAACCCAATTTAATATAAAGTAAAAAACGGTCGAGTTGAGCTTCTGGTAATGGATACGTACCAGCTTGCTCGATTGGGTTTTGGGTGGCAATAATCAGAAAAGGTTTGGGCAAATCGTAGTTAGTGCCTGCATAGGTTACCTTATATTCTTGCATTGCTTCAAGTAAAGCAGCTTGAGTTTTGGGTGGTGTACGGTTAATTTCATCTGCCAGAACAATATTGGCAAAGATAGGCCCTCGATTAAATTTGAAGAATTTCTTTCCCGTTTCATGGTCTTCTTCTAAGATTTCAGTACCGAGAATATCTCCAGGCATTAGGTCAGGAGTAAACTGAATGCGTTTAAACTTCATGTCTAAAGCTTCAGAAATAGTTTTTACCATTAGAGTCTTTGCTAAGCCGGGTACACCTTCAAGCAAACAGTGCCCACCTGCAAGCAATGAAATTAGAATTTCGTCGATGGCAGCTTCCTGCCCGACAATTACTTTGGCAATTTCTTTTTTTAGTAGCGGTAATTTTCCTACTAAAGATTTGTAATGATGAAGATCTTTGGTTTCCAATTTTCTTTGTTTTTAATGCAATTAAGTTATGTCAGTAGTTTGGAAGATTAGCTAAACTTTCTACACAGTTAATGCATAATTAATGATATTCACGC
Source organism: Emticicia sp. MM (assembly GCF_001649495.1). Lineage (NCBI taxonomy): Bacteria > Pseudomonadati > Bacteroidota > Cytophagia > Cytophagales > Leadbetterellaceae > Emticicia > Emticicia sp. MM. The sequence goes on from NZ_LXHX01000048.1 coordinate 19,637, forward strand.
CAAATTTTGTATTATCTTCTGCAAGCCAGCGTTTATTCCTAAAATCATAGTCCCACTCACAGCCATAGTCTTTATTACTATATAAAACGCCAATTCTTCCATTAATAACAATGGCTTTTAGGTAATCATGAACGAGGTCATCTCCCCAGCCATTTAGCTCAAAAGTGGTGGTAGGAGGGCCTTCAAATTGAAAAAAACAGTTGTAAATAGCATGATTATTCGGGATTTTTTGAAGTGCCTTTGCTCCAAAGGTTCTTGCCATTTCTTGTTCAAAAGATTTTGCAAAAAGCCCGTCAATATCATGGTTACAATCATCTACAAATACAAATCCACCATTCTGTACATAGCGATGAAAATGGTCTCGTTCTTGACTTGAGAACTCAACTAATTTATGGCCACTCAAATAACAAAACGGACTCTTAAATAGCTCATTACTACTCAATAGCACCACTTTTTCCTTTTCATCTATTGGAATAGTCGTATATTCAACTAATGAATTAAGAATATTTGTTGGCATTCTTTGGTCGGTGTCCCAATCTCCAGAATTATATTGTATTCGCGTGAAAATAAATGGTTTCATAAGTTGGAATATCAGATACTGGTTATTGGCTACTTATGAAAATAAATTGGATAAATATTAATCCTTTACAAAATAGTTTCCAGTAACCAGTATCAAATAACAAATAATCAAATCTACACTGCATCAGATAAACTAGAGAAAGTAAATTCTCTAATTTTCATTGGTGGAACCATGTAGTTTTGATTCGATTCTGTACTAACCACACGCTCTGTTTTTCCTAACATTTCAAGGTTATTGAGCATGATAATTGGACTTTCATTGAATCGGAAGTTTTTAATTGGATACTTAATCTTTCCATTTTCAATATAGAAAGTTCCGTCACGGGTAAGTCCTGTTTGGAGTAGCGTTTGAGGGTCAACCGAACGAATGTACCAAAGCTTAGTAACTAAAATACCTCTTTCTGTACTTTTTATCATTTCATCAAGTGTAGCATTTCCACCCATCATGATGAAATTTGTCGGAAAAGGAATGGGTTTTACACCTTTTTCTTTCGCCCAAAAGCGTGAATAAGACAGGTTTTTAACAACTCCTTTTTCAATCCACATTCTTTTCTCTTGTGCTTGTCCATCTCCACCCCAAGGAGAAGCTGGTAAATCGGCATAAGCGGGGTCAGAGAAAATAGTTACTCGCTCATCTACTATTTTTTCACCAATTTTATTCTTTCCACCTGCTTTACTAAAAAATGAGCGTCCTTCGTCGGCACTACGAGCATCCATATCAAAATAGATGTTTTCGAGTAAAACGGCTGCGGCTGTCGGTTCAAGAATTACAGTATATTTTCCCGGTTCGAGAGCTTTAGCTCCTTTTGACCCAACTGCTTTTTGAATCGCAATTTTGGTTGCTTCCGCCGTATCAAGTTTATTTACATCACTAAAACCCTTAATTACATAACCTGAACCAGTGCCGTCTTCAGTACGCACAGTAAGTGAGTAGTTTACATTCGTACTTTTGTAGTAGGCGAAAAGTCCTTTTGAATTCATCATGGCTGAATAGCCTTTTGAATCTTCTAAAAAACCTGCGGCTACTAATTTTTGCTCACGCGTGAGTTTTAAACTTTTCATCACAGCCTCCGCACGAACATCGGGATTGATATTTGCAGTTGAGTCAAAATATCCTTCTGATTTCATATATTGCTGTGGTTCTAATACACCCATATATTCAGGGTTTTCGGGAGCAAGTCGAGCCAATTCTTCAGAGCGTCTTACTACTTTTTCAAGTGAAGCATCATCAAATTCATCAATTGTGGCAATCCCTACCTTTTTACCAAAGGCAGATTGTACTTGCAAATTTTGATTTGTAAGACCTCCACTGGTAGAAACCTCATTTCTAGCATAACGGATGTTTCCGTTGATATTTCCCGATAGATTGACCTCGCAATCATCGGCTTTTGAATAGCTTAAAACCTTCTTTAAGAGGTTTTTAGCTTCTGCTTCTGTTAATATTACTGACATTATTATTCAAGATTTTAAAGATGATTTTGCTTCTTTTAGTTCATGACAAATGTTAGAAAGAAAATTCTTTCTTTTGTAAACTTTAATGAAGCGATTAAACTTTACGTGCCGTGTTAATTACGTTAACACCATTGAAACGAGCCGTTGCACTACCATGAGATACTGCACTCGATTGTGAAGGTTGTCCCTTACCATCGAAGAATGAACCGCCAAGACGGTAATCACGTTCGTCACAAATTTTCACACATGAATTCCAAAATTCCTGCGTATTTGATTGATACGCAACATCTTTCAGCATTCCTGCAATTTGTCCATCTTTAATTTCATAATATAATTGTCCGCCAAATTGGAAGTTATAGCGTTGTTGGTCAATTGAGAAAGAACCATCGCCAATGATATAAATTCCTTTTTTCACATCCTTAATCATTTCGGCCACTGTTAGTGGTGTTTTTCCTGCTGCTAAAGACACATTGGCCATGCGTTGGAATTGAACCGATGACCAACTATCAGCATAGCAACAGCCATGTGATTCTTTCTCACCGAGAATATGAACTTGGTCTCTGATGGCTTGGTAATTGACCAAAGTACCATCTTTCACCAAATCCCATCGTTTGGTTTTTACACCTTCATCGTCCCAACCAACGGCACCCAAAGAACCAACTTGAGTTTTATCAGCGAAGAAATTTACTTCTTTACTGCCATAATTAAAGTTTTTGCTTTGCCATTTATCGAGTGTTGCAAACGAAGTTCCCGCAAAATTTGCTTCATAACCTAATACACGGTCAAGTTCTAGTGGGTGACCAACCGATTCGTGAATAGTCAACCAAAGGTGAGAAGGGTCGAGTACCAAATCATATTTACCAGCCTCAACTGATTTAGCAGTTAGTTTTTCTTTTGCTTGTTTGGCTGCTGCCGTAACATCTTCAAGCATGTCATAACCCTTATTATAACGAGTTGTGATGCCAGTAACTTTATCTTTCGGATTGGTTTGAAGATACTCGTAGCCCATTCCCATTGGTGCAGAAAGGGCTTGGCGTGTCTCAAATTTGCCAGTTTTTGGGTCAATGGCAGTTACAGATGCAATTGGCCAAATACGGTGAATATCTTGGTCGATGTACGAACCATCAGAAGAAGCAAAGTATTTTTGTTCATTTACCAAGAATAAAACTGAGTTTACGTAGTTTGCTCCATTTTTTAATGCAGCATCATTTACTCCGAGTAATAAATCAACTTTTTCTTTAATTGGAACTTCGAAGGCATTACGTTGGATTGGTGCTTTCCAACTAACTTCTCCATAACCATTTTGAGGTGCTAAAATGACTGGTTGAGACATTAGCTTGGCATTGGCCTTGGCTATTGCAACCGCTTCTTCGGCTGCACGTGCGGTATCTGCTTCAGTTTTGGCATCAACAACAGCAGCAAAACCCCAACAACCATTAGCAATGACACGTACACCTACGCCATAAGATTCGGTATTTACAATGTTCTGAACTTTGTCTTCACGCGTAACCACAAATTGATTAAGGTAACGGCCAATTCTTACGTCAGTGTAAGTGGCTCCTTTGGCTTTAGCGGCATTTAAGGCAGCATCTGCAAGTCGCTTCTTGATGGCAACATCCATTGCTCCATCGAGCATTGCTTCTTGAGATACTGAATTGCCAATAATTGGTATATTCGGAAGCATTAAGCCACCAAATCCCAATCCTGATAGTTGAATAAAATCTCTTCTTTTCAAAGCTTTTTCAGTTTTGTGTTAAATAATAAGTTTATTAATGAAGACTAATTTAAAAAATATTCTTTCTTGGTGAAAAAATGTGTGTCGGATTTTGATAAATGGTAATAAATATTGTTGAGTGGAAATCTATTATTCTATAAACCATGTAGGCCTTTACAACCTACATGGTTTGAAAATCTTTTTAAACCGCATCAGATAAGCTACTAAATGTAAAGTCTCTGATTTTTAATGGTGGAATCAAACAACCACCTACACGTGTTGGTTTGCCCATTGCTTCAAGGTTATTGAGCATAATCACAGGGCTTTCATTGAAACGGAAATTTTTAATTGGATATTTAATTTTTCCATTTTCAATATAAAAAGTTCCGTCACGTGTCAGACCCGTGTAAAGTAATGTTTGAGGGTCAACGGCACGGATATACCAAAAACGAGTTACTAAAATCCCTTTTTCAGTTCCTTTAATTAAATCAGCTAAAGATTCGCTTCCTCCAGCCATGATAAATCCTTGTGGAGGAGGCACCGCTTTTACTCCTTTTTTATCTGCCCAATATCTTGAATAGTAAACGTTTTTAACGATACCATTTTCAATCCAAGAAATTTTTTCTTGCGGACGGCCATCGCTTCCTCCACCGCCAAAACGGCCGCCTCCACCGCCACCACCAAATCCAGAACCTGGAATTTCAGGATTGATTGGGTCAGAGAAAATATTTACTCTTTCATCAAATAATTTTTCTCCAATTCTTGTACCACCACCCTTTTTACTCAAAAAACTACGACCTTCATCTGCATTACGTGCATCCATACTACGCATCATGTTTTGAAGTAGGTCAATAGATGCCGCAGGTTCTAAAATTACTGTGTATTTACCTGGCTCCAATGCCTTAGCATTACTTGAAGCCATTGCTTTTTGCATCGCAATTTCGGTAGCTTCTTTTGTACTTAGTTTTGAAGTATCATTAAAGTCACGAATGGCATAGCCTGAACCAAGACCATCGGCTGTTCTTACGGTTATCGAAAAATCTACTGATGTTGCTTTATTATATCCAAATAAGCCTTTGCTGTTACCGATAGCCGTAAAACCAGTAGAATCCTCTAAATAACCTGCAGCAGTGAGGTTCTTCTTGATACAAGGGTCAATACTATCAAATGCGGCCTTTGCCCTATATTCGGGGTCGATATTAGCAGTTGCTTCGGCGTAAGTATTTGAATCTACGTACGTTTGAGGCCCAAGCATAGGCATATATTCAGGGTTTTCTGGTGCTAATCGAGCAATTTCCTCTGCTCTTCTGACAGTTTTTTCAAGTGAAGCATCATCAAATTCATTGATTGTTGCAGTTCCCGAACGTTTACCAAAAACTGCTGTTACAGCCAATGATTGGTCGTAAGATTCTCCACTTGTCGAAACAGAATTTCTTGCATAGCGAATGTTGCCAGTGCGGCCACCGCTAAGTGAAACACTCATTTCATCAGCTTTTGAAAATGCTAAAACTTTATCAATAATCTTTTTAGCTTCTTCTTTTGATAATATTTTATTCATTTGTTTAGTTTTTTAAGGTAAGTAGTGTAAGTACATTCAATAGAAAAATAGGCAAAGATTTTAAAGTTTGGACTATCAACCATTGTTTGTGAACTAGCGACTTTTATCAAATCTTTCTACCTGTATTAATCACATTTACACCGTTGAAGCGAGTAGTTGAACTACCATGTGATACAGCACTAACTTGTGAAGGTTGACCCTTACCATCGAAGAATGAACCGAAAGTACGATAGTCGTCTTTATCACATACTTGAACACATGAATTCCAAAATTCTTGTGTATTTGACTGGTAAGCCACATCATCAAACATACCCACGATTTCTCCATTTTTGATTTCGTAGAATAGCTGTCCACCAAATTGGAAATTGTAACGTTGTTGGTCAATTGAATATGAACCACGACCAATGATGTAAATACCTTTTTCTACACCTTTAATCATATCAAACACGCTGAGTTTGTCTTTTCCTGGGCGTAGCGATACATTTGGCATACGTTGGAATTGAACAGAGTTCCAATTATCGGCATAACAGCACCCATGGGAAGCATTTTCTCCTAGAATATTTACTTGGTCTCTGATTGCTTGATAATTTACCAGAATACCATCTTTGATTAAATCCCATTCCTTACAAGGCACACCTTCGTCGTCAAATCCAACTGTTCCTAAAGCATAAGGTTGAGTCTTATCGGCAACAATATTTACTTGCTTACTGCCATAATTGAAGTTTTTCGACTTCCACTTATCTAAAGTTGCAAAGCTTGTTCCTGCATAATTGGCTTCATAACCTAATACACGGTCAAGTTCGAGTGGGTGACCAACCGATTCGTGAATAGTTAAACCTAAGTGATTAGGGTCAAGCACTAAATCATATTTACCTGCTTGAACAGTTTTTGCGGTTAGCTTTTCTTTAGCTTGTTTAGATGCCATTACTGCATCTTCAACCATATCATAAGAATTACGGTAGCCGATTAGTCCGTTTGGAGCGGAGATTTTTTCACTGGCTAATCCATCCAAATATTCATAACCCATACCCATAGGAGAGCTGATTGCATCACGAGTTTTGAATTTTCCAGCAGCTTTATCTACCGCAGTAACCGTAAAGGTTGGCCAAATACGATGAATATCTTGGTCGATATAAGAGCCATCAGATGAAGCAAAATACTTCTGTTCATTGATGAAAAATAGATTTGAAGTAACAAAAGCTGCCCCATTTTTCATGGCTTCGCCGTTTACTTTCATCAATAAATCTATTTTCTGTTGAACTGGTACTTCAAATGCGTTTTTCTTAATTGGAGTTTTCCAAGAAACTTCACCAACACCTTTTTGAGGAGCAAGAATTACAGGTTCTTTCTGGATTTTTGAGTTTGCCTTAGCAATAGCCACCGCTGTCTCTGCACATTTGGCAATACCATCATTGCTTACATCGCTTGTTGCGGCAAATCCCCATGTACCGTTGGCAATTACACGTATTCCTACGCCATAAGATTCGGCATTAACAATGTTTTGAACTTTATTTTCGCGAGTGAAAAGGTATTGTTGTAGATAACGACCAATGCGAACATCGGTGTAGGTTGCTCCACGCGATTTGGCAGCATTAAGTGCAATGTCGGCCATTCGTTTTTTTGCCGCTACATCAGCACCTGGTTCAAGAAGATGCTCAACAGGCACCATATTTCCCAGCACTGGTATCGAAGAGCCCATTAGAGCTCCAAATCCCATACCCGATAGCTGGATGAAATCCCTTCTTTTCATGTTAGGTTTGTTGATTGAATGATTATTAATTTTATTGTAAAAATGTACAAATATTCGTTGAAATGAAATTTTTGCAAAAGAAAATCAATGCAATAATGTTTAAAACTATTCAAAAATAAACTTGTTTTTTTTATTTGATAGACGAAATAGTCTTTTTTAGCGACTTTTTTTGTACAATATTTTCAAAATTGAGCAAAGTACAGAAAAACGTATATTTCTTACACTTTTACTCTTGTCTTTGCTTTAGTTATTGTATTTTTGAAACAATATCGATTTTAAGCTTTTTTAACAATATTATAAAAATGAGTATTCAAAAATCCTCTTTTGGAGTTTTACCAAGTGGCCAAGAAACGAGCCTATTTATTTTAAAAAATGCCGCTGGTATGGAAGCGAAAATTTCGGATTATGGTGGAATTGTGGTTGCTTTAACTGCTCCCGACCGAAACGGAAATTTAAATGATGTGGTATTGGGCTGTGAAACACTTGAAGGTTATTTAAAAGGAGTTCCTTATTTTGGAGCAATCATTGGTCGTTATGGAAATCGAATTGCAAAGGGCACTTTTCAATTAGATGGAGAAACATATTCATTAGCTATTAATAATGGTGTGAATGGTCTTCATGGTGGATTGAAAGGATTTGATAAAAATGTGTGGAAGGCTGAAACCATTGATTCAGTGGAGCCCGTTTTAAAACTTTCGTACCTTTCAGTAGATGGAGAAGAAGGATATCCGGGGAATTTAACAGTGGAGGTATCTTATACTTTAACCAGCAATGCTCTACGTATTGATTATCAGGCAACTACTGATAAAGCAACTGTTTTGAATTTAACCAATCACTCTTATTTTAACTTAAGTGGTGCTGAAGATGTCTTATCGCATGAAGTAATTTTACATGCTGATAAATTCTTACCAGTTGATGAGACCGTTATTCCTACGGGTGAACTACGTTCTGTGGTGGGAACTCCTTTTGATTTTACTACAAGTCATCAAATTGGTGAGCGTATTAATGATACTTCCTACGAGCAAATTGTATTAGGTAGCGGATATGACCATTGCTATGTTTTAACTGATAATAGTTCAGAATTGAGGTTAGCTGCTGAAGTTTATGAATCTTCTACCGGTAGGATAATGAAAGTATTAACAACCGAACCAGGAATGCAATTCTATACCGCCAATCATTTAAAAGGAAATATAGTTGGTAAAGGTGGAGTGACCTACGGACGACGTTCGGCGTTTTGTATCGAAACCCAACATTTTCCAGATTCGCCAAATAAACCTGAATTTCCGAGCACTGTACTAAGACCTGGTGAGGTTTACACTTCAACAACAATTTATCAATTTGAGACTAAGTAAGGTATCATTTTTGGCTGTTGGTAATAAGTTGCTGACAGCCAAATATTTTAATGAAATTTTCTATGTCTGGTGAATCATCTCATAAATTACTTTTAAAACAGACAGTCGATGCTGTTCATCCACTTTCTGAAGATGATTTTGAGGCTTTTTATGCACTTTTTAAACCTTTTTCTGCTAAACGTAAAGAAATTTTGACTTATGAGGGTACTACTGAGCGTTATTTGTATTTCGTAATAGAGGGCTTACAAAGAATGTATTATGCTGATGAAAATGGAAGGGAAGCTACTTTAGTTTTTTCTTACACTGGTAATTTTGCTTGTATTTTAGACTCGATGTTATCGCAGAGTCCATCAAAATACTATTTTGAAACACTTAGCCAATCTAGGTTTCTCCGTACTACTTACCAACAAATTGAAGATTTATTTCGGACCAATCCTAATATTGAAATGTTGCTTCAAAAAGGACTTTTGGGTGGTTTTTCTGGTTTACTCGAAAGACTTGTAGAATTGCAAAGTTTCACATCAGAAGATAAATTTCGACAATTATTAAAGAGAAGTCCGCATATTCTACAAATCGTTCCTCATAAATACTTAGCCAATTATATTGGAATAGATGCGAGTAATTTTAGTAAGTTAATAAATTCTGTACAGATATAAATCTTGGTATTTACCAAGATTTTTTTTCTTCTACTACCTTAATTTTGTCAATGAAAATTAGTCAAACACAAAATTATGGAAAAGCTATCATTACTTAATTTATTAGAAAGTCAAGTAGAAAACCACCTTCAACTAGCAATAGAAAAATTCCAGAATCTTTCGGAAGAAAGTTTATTAATGCCATCATCTTCTAGAGGGTGGAGTATTGCACAATGCTTAGAACATCTGAATACTTATGGAGTTTATTATTTGCCATTGTTTGAAAAATGTTTAGCCGAAAGTAAAGAAGAATCAAGTCAGGAATTTTTAAAAAGTACTTGGTTAGGCAAACTTTCAATTGATTCGATGAATCCTGAAAAGGGAAAACGAAAATTTAAGGCTATGAAAGGGTATATTCCTTCGCAGAATTTGGAAGCAGATAGGGTAGTGGCTGAATTTATCAATCAACAGGAGAGACTATTGCTAATTTTAAGAGAAGCAGCAAAGAAAAATATTCAGCGAATAAAAATCCCAATTTCGATTGCTAAATTCTTAAAGTTAAATTTAGGAGATGCACTACAATTCTTGATAATTCACAACGAAAGGCACATGCAGCAAGCACTTAGAAATTTATAAAAACCTTGTCCAATCGAATCTTCGGTTGGACAAGGTTTTTAATAAGATATTAATTGCTGATAAACTGTACTAACGTTCTTTTTGCTATTGGTAACAAGGTTTCTTCTAAAGGAAATGTCATTTCAGTTTCGATTGAATAAACAGCAGGATTGGGTAGGTGTTTTTGTTGTTTAATCAGATTTAACTTAATGTTTTCGTAACTATTTACAAAACTACGTTCCCATTCTGAAATGTAAGTTGTACTTAATGAGCGGTATTTCTCATTATGGCGTTCGAAAAGAGTCATTCTGTACGAATAAACTTTTGTGCCTTTTTGCTTACCATTTGCCAATAAAAAATAGCCTTCATCGGTTTTTAAAGGTAAAATACCTACAGGTGAGATTGAAATTTTGCTTTCCACAAAATCATAAATTTCACTTCCAACAGAAATGGCATTTTTAAAGCGATTGCTTGCATAATGAATGATTTCTTCAATTTCCTGCATTAAATTATTGTCTGAAATTATTTCTTCATAAACTAACTCTAAATTTTCAATTTGAATGCCTGAAAATCTTTTAGGAAAATGTTCCTTCAAGTAATTCTTATTTTCTTTGAATGAAACTAAATTGTTGTAGTGAAAGAATAAATCTGCAAGTTGAGGATATACTTTGGTGTTATCAAAGTAAAATTTTACTTTTTGTAGATAAGCGAGGAGTGTGTACTTTTTTGTTTCAAAATCAATTGTACCATCTACCATCCATGTTTCTGATAATTTTTCCATAACAGTATTTGAATGTCTTGATATTTCAAATTTAATCCTTTTTTTATAAAATCCAAATATTCTTCTGCATTTTAACAATTTACAAAATATAA
>NZ_LXHX01000049.1:0-5885 GCF_001649495.1 Emticicia sp. MM
TTTTTATAAAATCCAAATATTCTTCTGCATTTTAACAATTTACAAAATATAATAAAAAAGATGACCGAAATTTTCAGTCATCTTTTTGGTGTAGCACTTCCAAATATACTTATTCTATTATATTTATTGATTGGGTTACGATTCTTTGGTTTACGTAAATGTTAATTTGAAGTGCTTGCTTAAGTTTTATGAGATTGATTTTAATTTTGATTAGAATAATTCAATGTATTTTTTTCTATTGTTAATAAATTACTAAACATTGGTTTGATTAAAAGTATCGGGCATTGAGCTTGGTTGATAATTTTTCTCATGTTGTTGCCTAAAACATATTTTTCCCAGTCAGAATCAATATTTGGATTAATGACAATCAAATCAGATTGATTGATAGAAGCATATTCCAAAATAAAGCTGGTAATATTATCACAGAAAATATTTTGGAAACTTGCCTTTAAACCATCTTTTTTTATGAAGTTCGAAAGTTCTGAAACTTTTTCTTTTACGCGGTCAGATGTTTCGTAATCTTCAAATCTTGATATTCCCAAAAGGTCTATTTCTAAATCATCTGACGGAATCATATTTTTTAATGCCCAATAATTGTCAAAATCAACATTAGCACTTGTATTCCCAATGGGGAATAAAACCTGCTGAAAACTAGACTTAGAAAATTTTTCGGGGATAGCAAATACAGGGCAAATTGCATTTTTAATTACTTGAAAAGTATTTCTACCAACAAAATGTTCGTTTATCCCTCTCATTCCATTCATACCCATAACTACGAGGTCGATATGGAGTTTTGAAGCATATTTTTCAATAGACTCCGAAACAATCCCAATATCAATAAAATTAACAACATTAATTTTATGTTTTTTTATGATAGATTTTGAAGTCTCTAGAAGCCTATTTTTACTAATTTTCTCCAAGTCGTTCCAATTGTCATACGGTATATCTGCTTCGCCAATATATGATATGTACTGTGGAATGATTACATGTAAGATATGTAATTGGGCCGAGTGTCGTTTGGCAAGTGCAATACCTACTTCCAAAGCATTTTTTGCAGAATTTGAAAAGTCGGTTGGCACTAAAATATTTTTTATTCTTTCATGCATTATTGTAAGGTTTTGTGTGAAATCGTAGAGAATGATTCTTGAAAAGAAGCCTCAATAAAATAATTGAGGCTCTCTATTAGCTGAAAAGTCAATTAATGTAAGCCACCATATTGTCAAACTACTATAAATGAAAAATTTGGCAGACACTCAACTGTTCGCATTTTAAACGTTGTTCAAAACTAATCTCAAAGGTATTTGACAAAGCTTTGATTAAACAAAATTCAACTTTAATTATTAGAGACTGCTTAACAAGAAATTAGAAATTTATTAGATGTTTTTTTTCTGAAAAAATGCTTTTTACTTTTGAAAAAATATCAAATGCTCCCGATGAAGATTTTAGTAGTTGAAGATGAACCCAAAACTTTGTATGCCATTCAGCAAGGGCTTACAGAAAATTTTTATGAAGTGGATATTGCATTTGATGGCTTGATTGCCAAGCAATTAGCTCTTAGGAAATCTTATAATTGTATAATTACCGATGTGATTATGCCTGGTATTAATGGGCAAATGTTAATTCAGGAATTAAGAAAGGCAGGAATTCAAACACCTGTACTCATGCTTTCGGCATTGGGCGAAAGCGAAGATAAAATTGCTGGTTTTGATTCAGGTGCTGACCAATATTTAGTTAAACCTTTTCAATTTGCTGAATTATTAGCAAGGGTTAGGGCCCTGACAAAACGAAGTACCGAAACAATTATAAATACAAATACCCTACAATTTGCCGATTTGGTGGTTAATTTAGATACGAAAGTTGTAAAAAGAGACAATCAAATAATTGACCTTACGGTTTTGGAATATAGACTGCTGGAATTCTTTTTAAGAAATCAGGGAAAAGTTTTGTCGAAAAATCTAATTGCTGAGAATGTTTGGGATGTAAACTTTGATAAAGGGACGAATTATATCGAGGTTTATATCAATTATTTAAGAAAAAAAATTGACAAAAATTTCAATAAAAAATTAATTCATACGGTATTCGGAATGGGTTATGTACTAAGAGAATAATGAAACTTCGACACTCAATAACCCTTCAATTTATAATAGTTGTGATGGCTATTTTAGGCACAACTATGCTTTCAATTTACTTTTTTACCAATTATTTTTTAGAAAAAAACTTTTCTCGAAGATTAAATAATCGTGCCGAAACAATTGTAGCTTGGATTAGTGAGTCAATCGAAAAAGAGCATGAGCTTGATTTTTTAGAAAAACTCATGGCTAATAGAAAAGACCAACTCACAGGCGAAGAAATCATTGTATTTCAATTAGATGGTAAAGTTATCTTTGAATCTACCAAAGATCCTAATACCAAAATTGATAAACAAATTTTAGAGCGTGTAAAGAAGGAGAAACGCATTGAGTTTACGGAAAAAGACCTTGAAGGTGTTGGTATTTTTCAGCATTCACCTACACAATCTTTTTTGGTAGTCGCAATGGCTAAAAATTTCTATGCAATTGAATTTCTAACACAAATGCGTTGGATGATGCTTGGCTTACTTACAATTTCTATTATAATTGTTGGAGTAATAGGATGGTTTTATTCAAAAAAAACATTAGAACCTATTGATAAGATTGGCATTGAGTTAAAGAATGTTTTCCCTAAAAATTTAAGTAATAGATTATCTGAAAATGAAAAATTTGATGAAATTATTACGCTCAGTCAAACTATTAATCAATTATTAGAAAGGGTTGAAGAGGGGGTTCGACTCCAAAAAATGTTTGTTGGTAATGTTTCCCATGAATTGCAAAACCCACTAACTAGGATAAGTTCACAATTAGAAGTGAGTTTATTAAAAGAACGAAATTTAGAAGAGTACCAAAATGTCATTCATTCTGCCCTCGAAGACATTACTGATTTAGTCAAACTTACCCAAAATTTGCTTCGTTTATCAAGAATAACTACCGAAAATGAAGAATTATTGGCAGAAAATATTAGGCTTGATGATTTACTTTTTGAGTCAAAGATTTTTGTAATGAAAAACTATCCGAATTATAAAATTGACATACGCCTTGAAGCATTGCCAGAAGAACCAGAACATTTGTGCATTTTCGGAAATTCAGCTTTACTAAAAATTGCATTTGTTAATTTAATACAAAATGCTTGTAAGTTCTCTCCTGATAATCAAGTAATTATATCGTTGTCAGCTAACGAAAATTATAAAATTATCCACTTTAAGGATAATGGAATTGGCATTGCTCCAGATGATATAAAATACATTTTCATGCCTTTTTACCGTTCTTCAAAAATAAGTGGAATAAGAGGCTACGGTATTGGACTTTCGTTAGTTGAGAGAATTATTAAACTTCACAATGCGAAAATAAGTGTTGCTTCCGAAGAGAATAAAGGAACAAAGTTTTCGATAATTATATAAAAAAAGGCGATACATAGTCATGTATCGCCTTTTGGTCTTTTGCTATTATTATTTTGCATAAGCCACGCTTCTCATTTCACGAATAACCGTTACTTTGATTTGGCCAGGATATTGCATTTCTTTTTCAATTCTTTGAGAAATATCAAACGATAATTTACTTGCTATTTCATCAGTAACATTTTCTGAATCTACAATTACACGTAGTTCACGACCCGCCTGAATAGCATAACATTTTTCTACGCCATTATAACTTAGAGCGAGTGCTTCAAGGTCACGTAGGCGTTGAACATAAGATTCCATCATTTCTCGGCGTGCACCAGGACGAGAACCAGAAATAGAGTCACAGATTTGAACAATTGGAGAAATCATTGAGGTCATTTCAATTTCATCGTGGTGAGCTCCAATCGCATTAATAACTTCTGGATGTTCTTTATATTTCTTAGCTAGTTCCATACCTAAAAGAGCGTGAGGTAATTCCTGCTCTTCGTGCCAAACCTTTCCAATATCGTGGAGTAAACCTGCACGTTTGGCTAGTTTTGCATTCAAACCTAATTCAGATGCCATCGTAGCACACATTTTGGCAACTTCTCTTGAGTGTTGTAGGAGGTTTTGTCCGTAAGATGAGCGGAAACGCATACGGCCAATCATACGAATTAATTCTGGATGTAAACCGTGTACACCTAAATCAATTACCGTACGCTCACCAATTTCGTTGATTTCGTTTTCGATATCCTTTTTGGTTTTCGCTACTACTTCTTCAATTCGAGCAGGGTGGATGCGTCCATCTTGCACCAAACGATGCAGAGATAAGCGTGCAATTTCACGGCGAACAGGGTCAAAACTTGAAATCACAATTGCTTCTGGAGTATCATCAACAATTACTTCAACACCTGTGGCTGCTTCAAGGGCACGAATGTTACGACCTTCTCTACCAATAACTTTACCTTTAATTTCATCGCCCTCGATATTAAATACAGAAACGCAGTTTTCGATAGCTTGTTCAGCAGCAGTACGTTGAATCGTTTCAATGATAATTTTCTTAGATTCTTTCGTAGCAGTTAGTTTTGCTTCTTCAATCGTTTGTTTAATAAAGCCAGATGCTCGTGTTTCAGCTTCACCTTTAATCGCATCAATTAATTGTTGTTTTGCTTGTTCAGCGGTCAAATTAGCAATTTTTTCTAACTGTGCTACTTGCTGGCTAAGCATTTTCTCTGCTTCTTCTTTACGTTTTGCGGCAAGTTCAGTTTGTTTAACTGCTTGTTCAGTTTGTTCGTTAAGCTTGTTTTGCAAAGCTTCTAATTCATTTTCACGACGTTTATTTTGTTCGACCATTTGTGAAGCTTGTTGTTGCATTTGCTTCACACGTTGCTCATTTTGAAGAATAATATTTTTACGTTTATTAGACTCTTCTTCAAATTCCGATTTTAGCTTTAAAAAATGCTCTTTGGCCTCTAACATTTTATCTTTTTTAATGTTTTCGGCGGTTTGTTGGGCATTTTTTAATACTTCATTGGCTCTTATTTCTGCTTCTGCTTCTTTAGTTTGGAATGTTTTTTTGAGTAATGCTCTACCCACAAAAAAACCAATTGCCAACGCAATTAGGTCAGTAAGGAGCATCATTATAATATCAGACATTTTGTAATGGAATTTATTAAAATTTATAAATAATTAGGAAATTGCTCACAGGCTCAGTGAATTGTCAAGATTATACAGCAAAATACAAAAGATATCTGAATTGACAATACAAAAGCCATTACATCGTAGTCAACCTGACAAATTGAAACAAGAAGCGTATGATTATTGAGTAGATACTGAAAAACGGCTTTAATTTATGCCTATTTTGTATCATCTACTCAACCAAGAAGAGTGAAGCGTTGCTCGATATCATCGAGTCTAGAATTTAGTGATTGTTGCAAAAGTTTATATTTATCTTGGTTTTTCTGTGATTCTACCATGCCTTCTATTGCTACAGTAATTAGAAAGTCCCAAGTATCCATTTCGCCGCCACTAAAGTTTTTGGTAAACGTGTCGATGCGTCGATTAACAAGGTTGGCTGCTTTTCTAAAGTATGGTTCCATTTCGGGGTGAATCATGAGTGTGATTACTCGACTCGAAACCTTCAAAGCAATTTCTATTTTTTCAGATTCAGCCATTTATCTTTTAATCAAAAAGTCTTATTATAAAAACTGATTGCAGTCATTTTTAACTAAAAATTTAAGTTTTTGACCAACCAATTTAAAAATTATCTACTTCAACGCTCTCAACTAATTTTCGTTTAACAAAGCAATACACGCATCAATCTCTTGTATCAGTTCAGTTATTGTTTTCTTAATTTCCAATTTGTCCTTAGACCTTTGAGCTTTATTCGCTACAATTTTAACACTTTCTTTTTGAATTTCTTTACTTTTTTCAA
>NZ_LXHX01000050.1:0-24977 GCF_001649495.1 Emticicia sp. MM
TTATTCGCTACAATTTTAACACTTTCTTTTTGAATTTCTTTACTTTTTTCAAGAAAAACTTGTTTCTTAATTCTTTCGTTTAAATTTTCAATCTCTTTTTTGTGTTCAGAAATACTTTTTTCTAGCGTTTTAATGTGCGATTTTAATGCCAAAATATCTTCTTGAGCCTGTGAATTCTCAGAAAATAGTTTGTTAAAAATTCTACTAAATCGAGCATACATGAAAGCATTTTCTTCTTTCATAATTTGCTCCATGTATTTCTGTTCAATGCTATTAGTCATAATAACATATTAGTTTTCAGTCGTTGTGAAAAGGTTGCCTACTTAAAATTAAGTAGGCATTATTTTTTTATTTCATTGATTTCTTGGCTGCCTGCTTGAAATCAGCAATCAAATCTCTGATATCTTCGAGACCAACCGAGCAGCGAATAAGTCCTTCTGTAATACCTAATTTTGCTTTATCAGCTGGTGATAATTTAGAGTGAGTGGTTGTATTCGGATTCGTAATAATTGTACGGGCATCACCTAAATTTGAAGAGTTTGATGCGATTTTTATTAATTGAGTAAATTTATTCACTCTTTTAAAACCACCTTCTAATTCAAAAGTAACCATTGCCCCACCGGCTTTCATTTGTTTTTTTGCCAGTTCAAATTGAGGGTGGCTCGGTAAATGTGGATATTTTACATTTTTGATTCCATCCATTTTCTCAAGAGCTTTAGCTAATTTTATTGCGTTCTCACAGTGGCGAGCCATTCTAATTTCTAAGGTTTCAAGACTTTTTGATAATACCCAAGCATTAAATGGTGCCATCGAAGGCCCTGTATGACGACAGAAAAATCTGACTGGAGCAATTAATTCTTTTGTTCCTGTGATAATTCCTCCTAAAACTCTACCTTGACCATCCATAAACTTTGTTGCAGAATGAACAATTAAGTTTGCACCATAATCTGTTGGTGTATGAATGATTGGCGTAGCAAAACAATTATCTACATAATAAATTAAGTTATGTTTTTTTGCTAAACGACCAATCATGGCCATATCAACTAACTCCAGACCCGGATTTGATGGAGTTTCAAGGTAAACCATTTTGGTATTTGCTTGAATCGCCGATTCCCAATCTTCTTCGCTTGCAGTTGCATCAAGGTAAGTATGAGTAATGCCCCATTTAGACAAGATTTGCGTGAGGATTTGGTGTGCAGAGCCAAATAATGCTCGAGAGGCTACAACATGGTCTCCTGATTTTAAATGAGCGGCAAATCCTGCAAATACTGCTGCCATACCTGTTGCGGTTGCAATGCCTTCTTCACAGTTTTCAAGCATGCATACTTTATCTACAAATTCTTGTACTGAAGGATTTGAAAATCTGGTGTATATATTCCCTTCGAGTGTTTCATCGAAAAGTGCTTTGCCTTGTTCGGCATCTTCAAAACAAAAGCTACTTGTGAGAAACAAAGGCGTTGAGTGTTCTCTATATTGTGAACGTTTAGTTTGAATTCTAATGGCTTTGGTTTGTTTCTCCATCTTAATGATTATAATTCTTTGGTAATTCGTTTTGTAAATATCGTTAGCCTAGTGAAATAAGGTTTTAAAATTTACCCATTTCATAATTTTTTATCCAATCTTTCTGAAATCCGTGAATACTTTTAAAAAATGGGATAAAGTATTGCTTCATGTCAGCCTCAAAATTTCCAGTGGGCATAAATGGTTCTGCAAAAATAATTGATTTGCGAGGGTAATCAAAGCCAGACATGATGATTGGAACATTAGCGGCATGAGCCATATAATAGAAACCAGTTTTTAACTTACTAACATTTTTTCTGGTTCCTTCGGGAGCAATGGCTACTAAAAGTTTTTCATGAGCATTAAAAGTTGCCGCTACTTGTTGTACAAAGTTTGTACTTTTACTTCTATAAACAGGTGTACCCCCTAAGCCTCTAAAAATCCATCCAAAAGGCGGTCGGAATAATTCAGCTTTGCCTAAGTAACTAATGTTTATTCCCATGGCAGCCCTTGTGCCTAATCCAATTAGAAAATCCGCTGTACGAGCATGTGGTGCTACCGCAAACAACCCTTTATTTAAGTTCTTTGGGGTATTGACCAATTTCCAGCCCGATGCTTTAAATATTATTTTGAAGAGCCAGTTTAGCATAATTTTAGTTTAAGTGCGTTACACAATCTAAATTTAAGGTATTGTATTTTAATGAAAAAGGATTTAATAAAGTTTTACCTCAATAATTATTTAGTGGGGTAAATTTTGAATGATAACAAAAGGTTTTGGGCTAAAACAAAGGATAAATATAATCAATGAAATCCAACCTAATATTTTTCTTTCAAGCGTAAGAGGTTTCATATCATAAGTTGTTGGATGATAAACGCCCAGGTATCGACCAATCATTAATCCGAAAGCTAAAAAACCTGAGTACCCCTCAATCGTTGGAATAAAATAAGATAATATTAGCTGTGTAGCTACCACCGATAAGGCAATTAGCCAGTTAGTAAGGTAGTTCTCTGAAATTTTCGAGAAACAAAGATAATTAAAGAGAATATACAGAATGTATTTGCCAATTAACTCTAAGAAAATCTGATTGTCTTGTGTGGTAAATTCATGGGCATTGAACAAGCCTAAGCCCGCATAAAATACAAATCCTGTGAAAATAATCGGAGAAACTACGTTGAAAGCTTTATCTCCTATTAAGCCATAAAGTATATGCCCGCCATCAAGCTGACCAATTGGGAATAGATTTAGTGCAGTAAAAAATAAAGAAAGATAGCCCGCAAATATAATCGGGTAATTAGTGTAAAGATAAGGATGTGGCAATTCTCCGTTCGAAACATATTGCTCAAAAAAATTAAACAATAAACTATCTCCTAGTTTTATTGATATGTAATCGGGGGTTGTTTCAAGGAATTTGCCATATTCGTTTCCGTATTGTTTGAAAATCGGGAAAAGTTGAAAAACATAATCAAGTGGAGGTAAATGCGAGAAGCCATACCAAAGAACAAAAAGTGCTGCTACGAATCCTGCTAGAGGGCCAGCAATACCGATATCAAAATATTTCGTACGTGATTGGATTCTTTCTTTGATGCGAATAAATGCACCTAAAGTGCCAAACGTAGATGTAATCCCTCCAAGCCAAAGTGGAATATAAAAAGGGAGGGTTACGTCCGTTCTATGCTTCTTGGCTATAAAATAATGCCCGAATTCGTGTATAGTCAAAACACCAAGAAATGGTACAGAATATTGAAAGCCATCTAAAAACTCATTCCACCCTAGTGTATTTTCTCCAAAAAAAAATGGTCTTCCATAAATCCATTCTGCTCCAGTAAGAGTTGTTGCAATGAGGGTTGTTATAAATAGTATTATTTGTATCGAAAGCGTACGTTTTTGATTCATAAGTTGATAATTGTGCAAATGCAAAGTAACAACTTAAAATAGGTTTTTACAATACTCTATGATTGAAGTAGGAGGTTCAACTAAAATAGTTTGCATGCCAATTGACTTTGCAGATTCTATATTATGATGGTTATCATCAAAGAATATTACTTCGTTGGGTTTTAAATTGTTTAGTTTGAGTACTTCATGGTAAATAGCCGTATCGGGCTTCCACAACCCCATTTCATAAGAGAGATATGTTTTATCAAAGAGAATGTTTAGATGCTCAATGTCATGGGCTTTCTTGAGGTATTGATTAGAAGCCTCAATATGAATGTTATTTGTATTACTCAATAAAAAAACAGGGTATTTTTGTCGAATTTTTTTAATTAATTCAATTCTATCCTTGGGGATATCAAGTAATAGTGCGTTCCAAGCAGTATCTACTTCATAATCACTCAGTGGAAATCCTACAGTTTGTCGAATGACTTCTCTAAATTCTTCATCTGTAAATTGCCCAGTTTCATATCTCCTAAAAATCTGATCTTCAATAATTTTTTTTTCGATATATTCAGCTGGCTTAGATGTGAATTGGGCAAATTTTTGATAGATTAGAGGAACATCAATATTTATTATTACATTCCCAAAGTCAAAAATCACGGCTTTGAATTTCATAAAAAATTTAATAAGGGCTAGTTAATTATCAAGTAATAATTTTGGATACTTAACTAGAAACGTTTTCATTAGCATTATATTTTGATAACCTAATAAAATGAAAAAAAACAGACTAATTGCTCCTTTTTTAGTTTTTACTTACTAAAGTTCACCGCTTTTAAGCATATTGTAAATAGTAGATTTTCCGATGTCTAATTTTTCAGCAACCAATAAAACATCATCGTCATACTTATTTAAAAAATGTCGAATAATTCTCCTGTTATACTCTCGCAGAGTTACTTCATCTAATAAAAAAGCTCCTTCTGGTTTTATAGAATTAAACGTAATATCGTCGGCTGAGATGGTATCTTCAATGGCCATTACACATGCTAATTCAATTATTGCTTTCAGTTCTCGAATATTTCCAGGGTAAGAATAGCTCAAAAGTTTTTGTGAGGCTTCATTACTCAAGCTAATTTTATGCACCCGATTTTTCTTACTGTATTCTTCAATAAAATATTTCGATAAAACTATAATATCATTGCCTCGTTCCCGAAGCGGAGGAAGTTGCAAGTTTAAACCTAATAATCGGTAGTACAAATCTTCTCTAAAATTTCCTTTTTGTACTTCTTCCGCTAAATTTCGATGAGTTGCAACAATGATTCGGCAATCGATCTTAACAATTTGATTTCCACCAATTCTTGTAATTTCTTGTTCTTGCAAGACCCTAAGAATTTTTGCTTGCATTGTTAATTCCATTTCGCCAATTTCATCTAGGAAAAGAGTCCCTCCGTTGGCCTCTTCAAACTTACCAATCCTTCTACTAATTGCACCGGTAAATGCTCCTTTTTCATGGCCAAAAAGCTCACTTTCGACTAAGTCTTTCGGGATTGCGGCCATATTAACTGCAACAAAAGGTTTTTTATTTCTTGTAGAATTATGATGAATCGCCTTAGCAACAAGCTCTTTTCCAGTACCAGTTTCTCCGTGTATGGAAACATTAATATTGCTTTTCGATGCCTTCTCCATTAAAGAAAAAATCCGATGTAAGGCGGCACTATTCCCTTTGATAGCTTTATCAAATTCATACTTTTCGCGTACCTCTTCACGGAGTTGTGAAATTTCAGCTCTTAGCTCCTGCGTTTCCTTAATTTTGAGGATAGAGTTCCAAAGTCTCTCTTTAGTATTGGCATCTTTTACGATGTAGTCATAAGCACCATTTTTTAGTAATTGTACAGCAGTAGAAATATCTTCTTGCCCCGAAATAATTATTACTGGGATTTCTGGATTTTCTTTGTGAATTCTTTTCAAGACCGTTTCACCATCCATATCTGGAAGTGAATAGTCAAGAGTAATAGCAATGGGTCTTCGAAAGAGATTTTCCAGTAAACTTTTACCAGTTTCAAACCTTTCAACTGTGTAATCAGGGTTAAGCGTGAGGTAGTACTCTAGCATCGCCCCATAGAAAGGGTCGTCTTCAACAATAAAAATTATTTGCGAATTTTCCATTAAATTGTTAATATGGCATTCAAATTAGATTCAATTTCCAACATTTATTTTTTATTTCCAAATTATGGAATATTATAATAATTGGCATAATTTTAGTTAATTGATTATCAGTGTTTTGTGAGTTTTCGAAAAACTGGCAAAAGAATTGAAATGTATTTTATATAACAATAACAAAAAGAAAATACGATGAAAAAAAGACTTCTCATTATCGACGATAATGTTATGTTATTAGCGTTGATTAAACACTGCTACAGCGAAACTTTTGATCTTACCCTTTGCAACAGCTTACATGAAGCAAAAGATATACTTCAGAGTGGTTTGATGCCAGATGGTATCATTACAGATTTGAATTTAGAAGATGGAGACGGTAAAGCAATTATTAGCTATCTTAAAACCAATCCACTCTACGTAAATATTCCTTTGATTGTATTGTCTGGTGAAGATAAAAGCCAAAGTAGAATTGAGTGTTTGAAATTGGGAGCCGATGATTATGTAGTGAAACCATTTCATCCAGAAGAATTACAAATTCGTATTGAAAAGTTATTGAATGTCCTTCCCTCTTCCAACAACTCAAACAATGCTAATACTGCTGATAAAAAAGATTCTGATGATAAGCCTTCAAAGGGTTTTTTAACACCAAAATTATCCTTTAGAAAGAGATTTTTTGATATCGTTGTTGCAGGTACAGCATTACTTTTACTTTCTCCGCTATTACTGATAGTTGCTATACTAATAAAACTTGACTCGAAAGGTCCAGTGTTTTTTCTTTCTAAGAGAATAGGTGCTGGATATAAAGTTTTTGAGCTTTATAAATTTCGTACTATGCGTACAGGTGCAGAAAATGAAATTAAAAATATGGCTCATTTGAACATGTATGAAACTGCGAAGCAAGAAGTAGATTTAGCATCCGATGGAAATTTAATTGATGATTCAGGTTGGAAAAATGAAGAAGTAATTTTGGATGAAAATAGCCAAAAATCTGCCTTCCTAAAATTTAAGGACGACCCAAGAATTACGAAGCTTGGAGCCTTCCTTCGTAACACAAGTATAGATGAGATACCTCAATTAATTAATATTATCAAAGGTGATATGTCAATTGTAGGTAATAGACCTTTGCCATTATATGAGGCGGAGCAATTAACAAAAGATGAGTCAATTGCTAGATTTTTGGCCCCTGCGGGCCTTACTGGTTTATGGCAAGTAACCAAACGTGGTAAAGGAGAACTTTCAGCAAAAGAACGCCAAGATTTAGATAACACTTATGCTCAAAAGCACAATTGGAAATTTGATTTAAAGCTAATTGCTAAGACTTTTCCCGCACTTTTCCAATCTGAAAAAATGTAATTTTTACATTGCTTGATACTTCTAACTGACTACTTAAATGATTGCCATTCTAATATATTTCGGTATTGCTGTTGCATATGTTTTTTTCTTTGCAATTGCTTCAAAATTCTACAAAAAGGGAAGTGCTAAAAAAGGTTTAGATATTGAAAATATCAATTTTTTGTTCATGGTTCCTGCATATAAAGAAGATGCAGTAATTATTGAAACTGCAAAAAATATCATTTCGCAACCCGATTTTGGTTCGAAGGATGAAGTTGTGATAATTGCAGACCAATTAAAACCCGAAACAATCACGCATCTTGAAGAATTGAAGGTTACAGTAATAGAGGTGTTTTTTGAAAAAAGTACGAAAGCGAAGGCTATTAATAGTGCCATGAAATCCTTAGAGTCATGGGGGAGAAAGTATAATGCAGTAGTCTTACTTGATGCAGATAATCATTTGGTAGAAGGCTATATCACCAAGACAAAAGAATCTTATGTAAGTGGCAATCAAATTATTCAAACACACAGAATTGCCAAGAATTTAGATACTACAATGGCTAAATTAGATGCCATTAGTGAAGAAATAAATAATTCAATTTTCCGTTTAGGACATCATAATGTAGGACTTTCTGCGGCATTGATTGGCTCTGGATTAGTAATGAATTACGATTTGTTTGTAAGCTACTTAAAAAAAATTGATGTAGTAAGTGGCTTTGATAAACAACTAGAACTTGATGTAATGAAAGATAAGCTTCTTATTGAATATCTTGAAGAAGCATACGTACTTGATGAAAAGGTAAGAAATACACAGGTTTTTGAAACTCAACGAACTCGTTGGCTTGCTGCTCAGTGGAATTTTGCCAAACAGAATTTTTTAAGTGCTTGGGTTGAATTATTTAAAAATGGTAATGTTGATTTTTTCAACAAAGTAATTCAATTTGTTTTGCCTCCTCGTTTAATCTTAGTAGGAGTCCTAGGATTAATGCTTATTTTTAGTTTAATTTTTCCAGCTTACCTCACAGAAATTATTTCATTAAATGCTCTATTGTGGGCAGGTTTATTGATAGCTACGCCAACTTATTTACTGAAAATGTTGAATATGAAAGTTCTTTTGGAACTACCAAAAGTGTTTTTCAGTATGCTGAAGGCAATACTTAAGATTGGTAAGGCAAAGCAAAAGTTCTTACATACACCACACGGAGCTTAGTGAGTAGGGGCATACGAAAGAAATAATTGAAACTGTATTTGGTTAACTTATCTTAAATTTCTGAAAGGTTAGCAAACCTTCTTCTGCAATGATTATAGGAATTGAAGCACAAAGAATTTTTCGCCCGAAAAAGCATGGCATGGACATTTATGCACTTGAACTAATCAGAGCAATTCATAAGATAGATAAGGAAAATCAGTATGTGGTTTTTGTAAAACCAGATACTGATATATGCTTAAAATCAAGTGATAACTTAAAAGTGGTTGAAGTTGAAGGCAAGACCTATGTTGATTGGGAGCAGGTATCACTTCCTAAGGCAATTGAGCAAGAGAAAATAGATTTAATGCATTTTACTTCAAATACTGCTTCTGTAAAAATTAGCTGTCCGTTTGTACTTACGCTTCATGACATTATTTATTTAGAGAAGTTTCTTTCACAAGGGTCTTTATACCAAATTGCAGGACACTTTTATAGAAGATGGAATGTGCCGAAAATTGCTCCCAAAGCAAAATTTATTTTTACAGTATCTGAATTTGAAAAAATACAAATTCAAAAGGCACTTGGTGTAAATTTTGATAGAATACAAGTTGTTTATAATGCTTATAATCAGCAGTTTAGAGTAATTGACGAACAGCAGGAATTAGATAAAGTAAGAGTCAAATATTCACTCCCACAGGAATTTATTTTTTTCTTAGGTAATCAAGCCCCTAAGAAAAATATGAAAAGAGTCCTAGAAGCTTACGCTCAATATGTTGATTCAACTGAAAATCCAATAAAATTAGTTGTAGCTGAAAGTTCTCAAACTGATTTAACGAACCTCCTCAATGAAATTAATCGAAAAGATTTATCTTCAAATATTATACTGACAGGTTATGTTAAGCATGCCGAGTTACCATTTATCTATAACTTGGCTAAGTTATTTTTATACCCTTCTTTGCGAGAAAGCTTCGGAATTCCAATCATTGAAGCAATGGCTTGCGGAACACCAGTAATTACATCAAATACCAGTGCAATGCCTGAAGTAGCCGATGACGCAGCTGTGTTAATAAATCCAATGGATACATCTTCAATTACTCAAGCAATTAGGAAGGTTTTAGGAAGTGATAGTCTGTATAATGATTTAAAAAACAAAGGTTTAAATCGGGCGAAGGCTTTTTCATGGGAAAGTACAGCCGAAAAGACTATCAATTTTTATCGTGCTGTTCTTAATTCAGAATCAATTAAATCGCTGTAATAAAAAGATGAATACTATTGAAATTATTTTTTGGCTGTTAATTGGATTAACTTTTTATGCCTACATCGGCTACGGAATTTTGATTTGGATAATGGTTAAAATTAAACGATTATTCGTTAAGAGCAAATCTTACAATCCAAACTTTCTACCAGAAGTTACCTTGCTAATTGCTGCCTATAATGAAGAAGATTGTATTGAAGCAAAAATCGAAAATTCTTTATCTTTAAACTATCCAAAAGAGAAGTTGAAGATTGCATTTGTGACGGATGGTTCAACTGATAGAACTGCTGAAATTATATCAAAAAATTCTGCCATTACACTTTATCACAAGGATGGTAGAAGTGGTAAAATGGCTGCTATAAATAGAGTGATGCCACTTGTCAGTACACCAATTACAATTTATTCTGATGCTAATGCGATGCTAAATGCTGATGCTGTGAGAGAAATTGTTAAGCATTTTGAAGATGAGAAAGTTGGTGTTGTTGCAGGTGAAAAAAGAATTATGAAAACAACCGGAAAAACAGCTGAGGTGGGAGAGGGCATCTATTGGAAGTATGAAGGCTTTTTGAAGAGATTAGATTCAGAACTCTATTCTACCGTTGGAGCTGCAGGTGAACTTTATGCAATTAGAACTAGTCTTTTTGAGGAATTAGAAGCAGATACTTTATTAGATGATTTTGTATTATCGTTAAGAATTTGTCAAAAAGGATACGTGACTGCCTACGAGCCTAATGCTTTTGCTACTGAAACTGCGTCATTAAATAGTTCAGAAGAACTCAAAAGAAAAATCAGAATTTGTGCTGGGGGATTTCAATCAGTCGTGAGAATGCCTAAGTTATTAAATCCATTTAAAAATGGATTGCTTACTTTTCAATATATTTCGCACCGAGTTTTAAGATGGGTTGCAGTGCCATTTGCCTTGATTTTAATTCTTGGTTTAAATATTTCACTTTTTGAATATAATGAATTTTATAAAATTTTGCTCTTTGGACAGATTTTATTCTATTCAATGGCTATATTAGGTTTCTATTTTGAACGTGCTGGCAAGAAAGTTAAAGTTTTGTACGTGCCTTATTATTTTTCATTAATGAATTATTCGGCATTGGCAGGGTTTAAGCGTTTTTTAAACAATCAACAAAAAGTTGTTTGGGAAAAGGCAATTCGTTCTTGATAAAATGATATTTATTTTGCTGTTGAATGTTTTTTTTTCTTAAATTTGGAATCTCATCCATTTTTTGGAATTAACTTTGCTATTGGGTGTTGATTATCAGTGTTTTACATATTTGGTATGTTTTATGCACTATTTTAATTCACCATAACGTCTAATATCATGTACTTCGAAAGCATAGCAGATTTAACTCAAGATTCGATTGAAAATCTAAAATTGAGTAACAATTATGTACTTGTATTCATGGCAGAAAAAACTGCTCATGAAGCAAATCAACTGATAGCTCTTCTCAATGACAATAATTTAAAGTTTTTTGGTGGAATTTATCCAACCCTTATTCACAACACCGAAAATTACTACGAAGGATTTGTTTTGATTTCTATTCCGAATGTTGAGCAAGTTGTCAAATTTTCAATGAAGGACGACTCATCTTTTCGAAGGATTGAAAATTTAGAAGGAATTAAAACTGCCATCCTGCTAATGGATGCGATGGTTGCTGAAACAGATTTATTATTAAAAAAAGTTTACGGTTTACTGAATAGCAAAATTAATCTTGTTGGTGGTGGAGCTGGATTCATGAGTTTTGAACAGAAACCTTGTATTTTTACTAATGAAGGAATGTTTGACGACGGTGCTTTACTCATTTTATTGAGTAGCAATAGTAAAATTGGCGTAAAACATGGTTGGGAAGTATTTGCAGGACCCTTCATTGCTACATCAACCGAAAAAAATATTATAAAAGAATTAAACTGGAGACCTGCTTTTGAAGTTTACAAAGAAGTAATTGAGTCAAATTCAAATAATAAATTCTCTGAATCACAATTTATTGACATTGCAAAAATATTTCCATTTGGGATTTACAAGGAAGGAGCTGAGTTTGTTGTTCGTGACCCAATAGCAATTAATGAAAATAACGAAATTATTTGCATTTCAGAGGTTCCCGAAAATTCAACTTTGCAAATCTTAACTGGTGACCCTGAAAAATTAATCGTTGCAGCCTCTGAGGTTGCAAATCAGACTTTTCAGGATGAAGGATCTGCTGCTTGCTTAATGGTATTTGACTGTATAACCCGAGTAATGTATTTAGAAGATCAGTTTACCGAAGAGCTAAAAGCAATGAAAGATGTTTACAGTGATAAACTATGTAAAATAAGAGGAGTATCTACACTTGGTGAAATTGCCTCTTCGGGTACAGGTTTTGTTGATTTTTACAATAAAACAATCGTTGCAAGCAGTATATACAAATGATTAACTTAGGAACTAAAATAGATGTAGCACATGAAATTTCACTACTCTATGAATTATCACTTTCTATAGGTAATTCATTAGACTTAAGGGATAATTGTGCGAATTTCCTAAATGTTTGGATGAGGCAAAAAAATATTGATTTTGGTTCAATTTGGATAAAAAATGAACACTTGAATAAGCCTAATCCAGACAATCATACTTTAATCTATGCAAATCCAGAGTTTAGTACTAACCTCAGGGAAATTACACTTAACCACTATTTAATGAGTCTACTTGATGGAACTGGTGGTGTCTTGGTAAAATCAGGCACACCACTTTTCCACGAAATAAATACTGAGCAAAATATTCATGAAGGTATTTATTGGATAATCCCACTGCCTCAATTAGGGTTCATCAAATTTTATTTTAGTCAAAATAACGCCTCTAAGAATGCTTTCACCGAAGGTGACTCAAAAAAAGCCGCCAAAGTAATTAAAAAGTTTGCAATTTCTCTCCAATCTAGTCTATTACACAACCGTGTTATTGAAGAAACCAAGCAAAAGATTCGTTATCAAGAAGAATTAAAGAAATTGGCTGTTGTTGCCGAGAAAACCGATAATGCAATCGTGATTACCGATGCACAAGGAAAGATAGAATGGGTAAATCAGGGTTTTTCAAGAATTACTGGTTATTTCCTTAACGAAGTCAAGGGAAAAACACCAGGAGAAGTACTACAGGGACAGGAAACAAACATCGAAACCCGTAAATATATTTCAGAACAAATCAAATTAAGAAATAGCTTCAGAACTGAAATTTTAAATTACTCTAAAACTGGTGAGAAATATTGGGTTGAGCTTTCAATTCAGCCAATATATGACAATGAGGGTATTCTGACTAATTTTATTGCAATAGAATCTGATATTACGGATAGAAAAAATTATGAGGCTCGCTTACAAGAAGCCAAAGAAAAAGCTGAAGAAGCAAGTAGAGTCAAGCAAGAGTTTCTCGCAGTGGTGAGTCATGAAATTCGTACGCCATTAAATGCGATTTTAGGAATGATGAACTTGATTCAGAAAACGCATCTTACACAACTACAAACCGACTACATAAGTACGGTTCAAATTTCTGCCGAAAATCTTCAAGGAATTATCAATTCAATCCTAGACTTTTCTAAGATCGAAACTGGTAAAATGACTTTACAAAAAATTCCATTCAACTTAAAAAAGACCTTACAGAATATTATTAGTAGTAATGAATTTAAAGCGGAACAGAAAGGAATTGGTTTGTTTTTGAAGTTTGACGAAAAATTAAATACTACAGTTACAGGAGATTCAATCCGTTTAAGTCAAGTATTATTGAATTTGGTGAGTAACGCTATTAAGTTTACTGAAATTGGTAGGATTACAATCGAAGCCCGTTTGGTCACTAAAATGAATAATGCTTTAGTGGTTGAATTTGTTATTTCTGATACAGGCAAAGGAATTGCACCTGAAAATTTAAAATTAATTTTTGAAAGTTTTACTCAAGAAGATTCAAGTATTAGTCGTAAATATGGTGGTACAGGCCTTGGTTTAAGTATTTCTAAACAATTAATTGAAATAATGGGCGGAGATCTTCGAGTTAAAAGTGAGCTTGGAAAAGGTTCTACTTTTACCTTCGTAATAGGATTTCCTATTAGCCAAGAGCCATTGGATGAGATTAAACAAAGCCATTTATCTAGTAATTCGCTTATCGGTAAAAAGATTCTTTTAGTAGAAGATAATGCAATGAACCAATTTTTTGCTCAAAAGCTTTTAGAAGGTTGGGGAATGAAAGTCGAAATTGCACATAATGGACGTGAAGGAGTAGAAAAGTTCCGTTCAAAGTACTACGATTGTATTCTGATGGATATTCAGATGCCAGAGATGGATGGTTTTCAGGCTACGAAATTGATTAGAGCTGAAAGTCCTAAAATTCCAATTATTGCATTAACGGCATTAATGATTGAAGAAGAAATCGACCATTTTACAAGGGTAGGCATGAATGATTATATCGGTAAACCCTTTGTAGCTGATGAATTGCTAGCAAAATTAGTGAAGCATATAAGTAATACCACTATCAATTACACATTAACTAGTACGCCAAAAGTAATAGCCGATGTTTCAGAAATGCTTTATAGTAATAGTAATTTAGAGCAGCTAATGAAAGGTGATTCAGCACAGATAAAGCAAATGGAATTATTATTCATGAAGCAATCTGAAGAGGCAATTGAACAATTTATTGATTTTACTGCCAAATGTAATTGGAAACAAATTGGCCTTTTAGCACATAAAATAAAAGCTTCAATTGATATGCTTCAAATTACCTCATTGAAACAGCCGATTAGACAGCTTGAGATTTTGGGTAAAAGTGACAAAGAGCTTCCTGAAACAAAAAAACTGATTTCACTTGTAACAGAAACCCTCCAAAAGGTTTGTGAAGAAATTAAATCAAGTCATCAATGAATACTCCATTAGTTTCTATTATAACTGTAAATTTCAAGCAACCCGATGTTACTTGTGAATTATTGAACTCATTAAAAAAGATTTCATATAAAAATATTGAAATTTGGGTTGTAGATAATTTTTCTGATGGAGCTTTGAAGGCTAGGTTAAATGCTGACTATCCTGAGGTGAAAGTAATCGAAAGTAAGAAAAACTTAGGTTTTGCAGGTGGAAACAACTTGGCTATTACACAAGCTAATGGTAAATATTTAATGTTGTTAAATAATGATACCGAAGTAAAGGAAGATTTCTTAGAACCTTTAGTTGAAGTAATGGAAAATAATAGCAAAGTTGGTATTTGTTCTTCAAAACTTCATTATTTCTATCATCCAGAAATCATTCAGTATGCGGGTTCTTCCGATTTACACCCCTATAAAATTCAAAGCTTTGCTATCGGTTATGGTGTAAAAGATATGGGTCAATACGATGAGACTGCTCCAACTAATTTAGCTCATGGTGCTGCAATGATGGTAAGAGCTGAGGCTGTAAAAGAAGCAGGATTAATGCCAGAAGAATTTTTCCTCTATTATGAGGAGATAGATTGGTGTATGAAAATCAGAGAAAAAGGTTATTTGATTTATTTTGTTCCAAAATCGCTGGTTTTACATAAAGAATCAATTAGTGTAGGTAAACAAAGTGCTTTGCAGGTTTATTATAAGACACGCAACAGAATTTTATTAGCACGAAAGTGGAGAAAAGGTTTAATCAAATGGTTTTCATTAGGTTATTTATCAATGGTGGCCATAAGAGATATTTTTAAGTTTTTATTACAAAGGAAATTCCTTCTATTAAAAATGTATGCTGATGCATTAATTTGGAATTTAAAAGGAAATTATAAATAGAAATTTTGGTTACAGAAAATATTAAGTTAAAGTGCGTTGATTATTTATTAAAAGCAGCCTCAGTGCTGCTTTTGTTATTTATTCTACTTTCGATTTATTTATTGCCTTTTCCAAATTATTTTATTGATTCCAAAATATGGAAATAACTGGTAAGTGTTGATTGGTTAAGTGTTTGATTATAAAGTGTTTATGTTTTTTGGCATAGCTATTGAATATATACTGTTCAGTAAACAAACACTATAAATGAAAAACATAATCATCTCAATCTTTACCATTTATTTATTGAGTTCTTGTCTTCCAAAAGCTGATGAAATCACTTTGAATCCACAGAGCTCAGATTACGCTATTGAAAAATTAAATGTACCAGCAACATTTGATTTCAAAAACTCAAAAGAGGTAAAAATTAGCGTATCCATTTTAAACGGCGTTGATAAACCATTAAAATCAATACCATTTACGATTGTAACTGAACCAAACGGAGAAGTAATATTCACAGGTATGACCGACCAAAATGGCTTAGTTGAAGTTTCAAAAGATTTAGGAAACCATATCAAACAACTATCATTCAAAACTGATATGATTGGTATTCCAAATAGCTTGACTGTAAATATTGAATCGCAAAAAGCAACATTCAAAATTGGTGGTAGTAAGCCAGTAACGAGTATGTTTGTTGAAAACGAGTCTAATTTCAGCAATGCACGTGAAGCTTTTTCAACTTCTTCTGATGGTTTTGAATATGAAGTTATGGGTAAATGGAATTCATCAGGTGTTCCAGAATATTTAGAGCCAGTTAATGAAACAATTACAACTGAGTTCTTGCAAGATATTAACTCAAGTTTACCTGAAAGTAAGCCTTTAACAGGAACTCACCCAGAATACTTGAAAAATGATAGACCAACTACGCTTGTTTTAAACGAAAAAGCAGAGGTATGGATTACATTCGTGCACGAAGGTGCAGGTTGGCAGAACTCATTAGGATTTTACAAGTTTGATCCAAAGGCACCACCTAAAACAGTTAAGGATGTTGATAATGCCAAATTAGTTTTCCCTAATGTTTCTTTCCCTGGAAGTGGTGGTGGATTAGTTTCTGGTAACAAGGTAAAGATTGGTACTTTTGATAAGGGTGAAGCAATTGGATTTTTCTTGCTTGCCAATGCTTTTCAAGGCAAAGATGCGAAGGTAGGTAGTGGATATTACACACACTTTAGTCACTCGGAATTAAATGTTGAGAAAAACCCTGATTTAAGAAGGCACTTTGTAATTCTTGATGATACAAAATCTAACAGAATGTTGGTGGCAGTTGAGGATGTAAGCAGAGAAAATACGCCTATTGGTAGTGACAACGATTTTAATGATGCTATATTCTTTGTAACTTCTAATCCAGTTAAAGCGATTGAAAACCCTTCGATTCCTCCAATGGATACAAAAGAAACAGATACCGATGGTGACGGTGTAAATGATACAAGAGACGAGTTCCCTAAAGATAAAGATAGAGCATTCTCTTCTTATACACCTTCAAAGTCAACTTTCGGAACTTTAGCTTATGAAGATTTATGGCCATCAAAAGGTGATTATGATTTCAATGACTTGGTACTTAACTATCAATTCCAAGAAATCACTAATGCGAAAAATGAAGTAGTAGATATCAAGTTAAAAACTGTAATTAAAGCTGTAGGTGCTTCTTTTAGAAATGGATGGGGCTTCGAATTACCAATCGACCCTTCTAAAGTTAAAAAAGTAAGTGGACAATCACTTCTAAATGGATTGATTTCTACCTCAGCAAATGGAACAGAAGTTGGTTCGAATAATGCAGTAATTATGGTGTTTGATGATGCATTTGATAAAATTAAAAGGGTAGGGGCAGATTTCATCAATACAGTAGCTAAACAACCCTATTCACAAGGTGATACGATGAATGTAACTGTCGAACTTACCTCGCCTGTGGCTTCATCAACTTTAGGTGCAGCTCCTTACAATCCTTTTATTGTTGTGAATAAAGATCGTGGAAAAGAAGTACACCTTCCTAATTACAAGCCAACTGAAAAGGCTAATACTAAATTGTTTGGAACATTAGATGACCGTACTAACCCTAGTAAAGCTATTTATTACAAAAACTTCAAAAATTTACCTTGGGCAATTCATATTCCAGTAAGTTTTGATTATCCTTACGAAAAAACAGAAATCTTAAAAGGATATAATTACTTTGGAAAATGGGCCGAAAGTAACGGAGTTGATTTTCCAGATTGGTACTTAGATAAAACTGGATACAGAGTACCAGAAAACATCTATAAAAAATAATTCGTCCTCGTATTACCCAAAAAGTAAATTTAAGATACTCAAAAAGTAAAAAATAATATTAAATAACAGTAGTAGATAATTTAAAGAATCCTTCTGAAAGTTGAAAAGTAATTAAGATTACTTTCTGACTGATAGAAGGTTTCTTTTTTTATTTTAAATTGTACTTTTCTCAAATCTATAAAATGCTCTTTACTTAAGCAGCGTACCAAAACTATTTAGTAAAGGTTTTTAATACTGTTAATTTGAGGATTGATTTAGAATTTGAGTTTTTGAGTAGAAAATATTAATATAATCCATTTTTTAAGCTAATTTTGCAAAAAAATAGAATGATTGATCCCTTTCCTAAGGGTTTATAATAATTCAACAGATAATCATTGAAAGTAACTAATTTACAAGTAACCAATAACCAAAGATGACTTCTCACGAAATACGTAAGGCTTTTTTAGATTTCTTCAAAAGTAAAGAGCATTTAATAGTTCCGTCTGCACCTTTAGTTGCAAAGAATGACCCAACTTTAATGTTCAATAACTCAGGAATGGCCCAATTTAAGGACTTTTTCTTGGGAAATGGTACGCCTCCTTCAAAACGTATTGCCGATACTCAAAAGTGTCTTCGTGTAAGTGGTAAACACAATGATTTAGAAGATGTAGGTTTTGATACTTACCATCATACAATGTTTGAAATGCTTGGAAATTGGTCATTTGGAGATTATTTCAAGAAAGAAGCATTAGAATGGTCGTGGGAACTTTTGACAGAAGTATATAAATTACCCAAGGAAAGAATCTATGTTTCAGTATTCGAAGGAAGTAAAGATGATGGTGTGCCATTTGACCAAGAGGCGTTTGATATTTGGAAAGAATTGATTGGCGATGAAAACCGTATTATTTTAGGAAACAAGAAAGATAATTTTTGGGAAATGGGCGATACTGGTCCATGTGGACCATGTTCAGAAATCCATATTGATTTGCGTGACCAAGCCGAAATTGATATGATTAGTGGGAAAGATTTGGTAAATAAAGACCACCCACAAGTAATTGAGATTTGGAATAACGTATTCATGCAATTTGAGCGTAAAGCCGATAAATCATTAGTTTTATTGCCAGCTAAACACGTAGATACAGGAATGGGCTTTGAACGTTTATGTATGGCGATTCAAGGTAAAAAATCAAATTATGATACTGATGTTTTCCAAAATACAATTCAAGTAATTGAGCAAATGTCGGGTAAAAAGTATGGCGAAAATGGTACGCTTTCAACCAACAATTACGTAGATGTAGCCATGCGTGTAATTGCTGACCACATTCGTGCAGTGGCCTTTACTATTGCCGATGGACAATTACCATCAAATGCTAAAGCTGGTTATGTAATTCGTCGTATTTTACGTCGTGCCGTGCGTTATGGTTATTCTTATTTAGGTTTCGACGAGCCATTCATGACAAAACTTGTTCCAGTATTGGCTGACCAATTTGCCGAAGTATTCCCTGAATTAAAAGCACAGCAAGATTTCGTTGGACGTGTCATTGAAGAAGAAGAAAAGTCTTTCTTACGTACGCTTGAAACTGGCTTGAAAAAGTTAGATGATATTATTGAACAAGCAACTGCTGAGAAAAAAGATGTTATTTCTGGTGAAGTTGTATTCGAGCTTTCTGATACTTTTGGTTTTCCTTCAGACCTTACTGCATTGATTGCCCGTGAAAAAGGCTTCAAAATTGATGAAGAAGGCTTCCAAAAAGCCTTACAAGAGCAAAAAGACCGTTCGAGAAAAGATTCTGCCAAAGAAGCAACAGATTGGGTTGAGTTGAATGAAGGCTCTGACTTTGAATTTGTAGGTTATGACGAAGTTTCGGCAGAAGCTCAAATTATTAAGTATAGAAAGGTAAAAACAAAGGCAGGAGAAGAATACCATATTGTCCTTGATAGAACTCCTTTTTATGCAGAAATGGGTGGGCAAGTTGGAGATACTGGTCATATTATGATTGGAAATCATTCAGTTAAAATCAAGGATACGAAAAAGGAAAATGACCTTTTCATTCATATATCAACTGATAAAAATCTTGATGTAATCTTACAAAATGCAGGTACGGTAGTTGCCCACATTGATGAGGCACGTCGAGATAAAATTCGAGTTAACCATACAGTTACCCACTTGATGTTAGCAGCCATGCGTCAGGTTTTAGGTACACATATTGTGCAGAAAGGTTCATATCAGGATGATAATATTACTCGTTTCGACTTCTCACATTTTGCAAAGGTTACTGATGAAGAATTAGGGAAAATTGAGGATATTGTGAACGCAAAAATCCAAGAAAATATTCCGTTAGAAACAAAAGTTAATATGCCAATTGCCGATGCCATTGCATTAGGAGCAACGGCTACTTTTGGAGAAAAATATGGTGATTTTGTACGAGTAGTTATCTTTGATCCTAAATTTTCTGTAGAGCTTTGTGGGGGTACTCACGTTTCGTCAACTGGAAAAATTGGTATCTTTAAATTTATTTCTGAAGGCTCTGTTTCTGCAGGTGTACGCCGTGTTGAGGCACTTACGGGTGGTACAGCAATTGCTTCAATCAACGAGCAGTTGGCGGTAAGTTCACAATTAAAAGAGATGCTTCGTAATACTGATTTAGTGAAGGCAGTTGAAAATCTATTAGCTGAAAAAGCTACTTTGCAAAAGAAACTAGAAGCATTAGAGAATGAAAAATTACAAGAACTAAAGAATGAGCTTGCTCAAAATGCTGAAAATATTAATGGTGTCAATGTAATTGCTGCTAAAGTTACTGTACCTTCAGCTGATGCACTTAAACAACTTTGTTATGAATTAAAAACAAAAGTTGCTCGTTTGTATGCTGTAATTGGTACAGAATTCAACGGGAAACCTCAAATTGCTGTAATCATTGATGAGGAAGTAATGAAAGAAAAAGGTCTTCATGCTGGAAATATTGTCAAAGAACTTGCCAAAGAAATGAAAGGTGGAGGCGGAGGACAGCCATTCTTTGCAACCGCAGGAGGAAGCGATGCAAGTGGTCTTGAAAAGGCGATAGAAAAAGGTAAAAACTTAATTTAATATCTGAGGCGAACAAATGTTCGCCTTTTTTATTTTATTTACTTAAAAATTATTTTCAATAAAACCCCTAACTACCTTCAATGAACTTCGACCAAATTTTAAAAGCACGCCGTTCGGTGAGAGTCTATGATGAAAATGCCGGTTTTGATAGCCAAATAGTTACGAAAAGCTTAGAAAGGTCCGTACTTTCGGCCAATAGCTCAAATATGCAGCTTTGGGAATTTTACCAAATATCGAGCGAAGAAAAAAAGAAAAAAATTGTACGTGCATGTATGCATCAGTCGGCAGCACGTACAGCATCTGAATTAGTTGTGTTTGTTACCCGTCATGATAAATGGAAAAAACGAGCTGCTTGGAATTTGGCAAATATGGAAAAACAATTTGTGGGTAAAGAAATTACATCTAAGGATAAAAGAGCGTTAAATTATTACAAAAAACTAATGCCATTGTTTTATACAAACGATTTTTTAGGTATAGCTACTCTTATTAGATTTCTTATTGTTTCATACCACACAATTATTGGAAAACCAATTATTCATTTAATTACGCATGCCGACCAAAGGGTTTCGCTGCATAAGACTTGTGCATTAGCCGCTCAGACGTTTATGCTCAGCATGAAATCAGAAAACTATGATACTTGTCCAATGGAAGGTTTTGATGAACGAATAATTAAAAGAATTTTGAATTTACCAGCAAGTGCTGAAGTTTGTATGGTTATAGCATGCGGAATTGGTAAATCAGAAGGCATATACGGACCACGTACTCGAGTACCGAATGATGAAGTTATTTTTAAAGTATAGTTTTTGCCTGTTTTGAAAATGGATAACTTAATCCACAGATTTTTTTTGCCTTAAACATCAAAGCCCAACCCACATATAGTAAAATTCCTGTTGGCATTTGTCCTAAAATACCATTTCCATAACTCGCTACATAAATCCCTAAAGTTCCAGCATGAATTGCAAGGAATTGTTGCCGTAAATTTTTGTCAGGAAGGTTCCAAAGAATGATACCGCCTTGAATGGCAATATAAAACAAGATAATTAGGTGAACAGTTAGCCCAACTGCTCCTTCCTCGGCCCAAATTCTAACGAACCAACTATCGGTAGGAGTCTGTGCAAGAAAACTATTTGGACTAAACCTTAATCCCCAGCTTCCTGCAGAGCCCACCCCTCCACCAAAAGGTCTTGAAGCTAAATAATTTGCTAGCTTTTTCTGATTTTCAAGTCTTACTAATAAAGAAGCATCGTTGGGGTCTAGGGCAGTTCGCATTCGATTGATAGCATAAACGTTTTGTCCAATAAAAGTAAATTTTAATATATAAAACACAATACCACCAATCAATACACCTCCACCAAAAACTCTAAAGTTTTTACTCATGAAAAAATATGTCATAAAACCAATAGCAGGTACTGCCATCGCACCTCGGGTTCCAGAAATAAACATACCAATTAATGAAAGGAATGCAGCTGTAAAATAAAATATTTTTCGTTTTAAGCTTAGTCCACTTTGTAATGCCAAAATGGTAGCCACAACTAAAGTATGTGCTTGTGAAGCACCAAACTGGCCTGCATCCGAATAAAATGAAAATACTCTCAATTTACCGAAAAGTATGTGTTGTTTAGCTGCACCTGCATCAAGCCAAGCTTGTTCAAAAGAGTCAACACCTATTATATTTTGTTTTAGTCCATTAATTGAGCCAATTATTGAAATTATCAACCAAAGGTTAAGATAAAGGTCTAAATCTTTCCTTTCTTTGAGTAACACAAATGTCAAAGGTACTGCTAAAAACATGTAAAGCGAGACCCCTCTCATGGCATAAAACCATGCTTCAAAACTTCGTGCTTCTGGATTAAAAATTTCTAATACATTATAGCCCATCCAGATAATTGATACTATGGTAAGTCCACTGCTGGCTTCCGACCAATCAATTTTCTGTTTTTTTACCAAAAGAGCAATAAATGTTAAAAATAAAATTCCATCAATGGCAAGACCAACGGGAGCATCGCTCACATAACGAGGAATTCCATTAACCATAAATCCCATGAATATGGTGCTGTAAATTCCTAATTTGGGGTAGGTGAAAAGTTGGTATAAAAAGAAAAAAAGGAAAGGCAAAGCCGCAAAAGCAATCCCAGCCGTAAATCCTGATTTTGAAATAATTAGTGAAAAGAAAATGCCAAATAAAATTAACAAGCCAAGGTTTAAGGGTTTTTTGAGTTGCTCAGACCCTTTAGATGCTTGAAATGGCGATGATATTTTTTTCATTGAATTGTTGTTTCATGAAATACACGCCAATAACAATGCCAAAAGTAATATTTAGCAGAGTTATTCCGATAACAGCCATTAATCCTAATTCAAAATGAAGAACTAAATAGTCACCAATGATATTGATAAACAACATTACAAATACTTTTACTGTATTTATTTGTGGGAGATTGAGAGCATCAAGCGTAATGCCAAGATAACGGTCAGTTGGTAGTAATAATACATACAACATAAATAATTTGAGTAAAACCGTTGCTTCTGCATACCCTTTACCCGCAAAAAGTACAATGGCTTCTTCAGCAAATAAGTATAATATTCCTATTATCGGTAAAATTCCTAAAGTAAATAAACCCAGCTCTTTAATGAAGTTTTTTTTCAAATCAAGTATTTTTTGGTGTGCAACTAAGTTTGAAAATCTTGGGTAGGCCGACATTGCCCAGCTTCTCAAAGGAATTTCAAAAATCTCAACTAGTTTAAGTGGTATTTGATATAGAGCAACCATGCTTGAACCAGCAAAGTGATTTATTAGCCAAATATCAACATTTTTTAGTAAACTAGAACCCACTTGTGAAAGTACAGTAAAGCGACTAAAATTGAGAAGTTCTTTATAAGAACTATCTGTTTTCTTTGGATTTGAAAATAAGGATTTAAAATTTACCCAAATGCCACGCTCAAAAATAACAGTATAAACTACAATCAATGCTCTTACTAACAAGTGTATGTTTACAACTAATTGCAAATCGAGGCTCTTCGAGAAAAATAATGCAGCTAAAAATGGAGCACTTTGTAAGAAGTTTATAAACCACAATTTAATGAATTGCTGACGAGAATGAAATATCATGGTCGCCATGTTGATGGGTAACATCAAGCAAATGACGACCGGATACTGAATAAACAACAACTCAGAAAATCTGATAAAAAAATACGATTCAAATAATACTTTTACGCTGAAAATAACCAACAAAATAATTGCTGTTAACCAAAGGCTAATTTGCCATGCACCTAGAATAAATCTTCGTTCTTGTACTTTATCATGGCACGATGCAACATATTTTACCAATGCTTGGTAAATAGAACCAGCACGGAGCATTTCAACAAATCCAAATACGCTCAAATACAATACCCAAATACCAAAGTCTTCTTTTGAAAGCCCACGTGCCAATATACCGAATGTAAGGAAACCTAATCCTGCATTTAGAATATTGCCCATCATTAGGCTACTTCTTTCAATAAATGAGGTATCAAATTTGGCTAATAATTTTTTCATTGTAAAAGCATTTTTCTTTCTAAATGAAAGATAATAAGTATGAGTAGATTTATTCTAATTTTATTAATTATTATCTAACATATTCTGAAAAATACATATTAGACAGTAAATTCTACTCACTATTTTGTAACCAAATATTAAAAATGTTGTTGTGAAATTAATAATTTCGACTCCACCAATATTATTTATTTTTCAGTTAATTCATCAATAATACGTGTTAATTCGACAGCTCTATTTTTCCATGAATTAAGTTGAGCAAATCCGATTCTTGCATCTACTAATAATTGATCTTTCTCAATAATAGCCATTTTTAGCATTTCTTCAAAACTTTTATTATCTGTGCTCTTATAAATGAGTCCTTCAAAGTCAGTTAAATCTGCAAAATCTGTACTTACAACGGGCATTCCGCTTGCTAAATATTCGTTGATTTTAAGTGGATAAATATTTTTTGTAAATTCATTTTTCTTGAAAGGTATTAGTCCAATATCAATTTTTTTCATTTCAATACCCAACTCCTCTGGTTGCTTGGCCCCTGTAAATTCAACATTGGGTAGTATGTTTAGACTTGATTCTACAGTTTTATCCATGACTCGCCCAACAAATAAAAATTTGTATTCGGGCATATTTTTGATTAAGCTTTTAACAAGTTCGATATCAATCCTATCATCAATGGTACCTATGTAACCAATAATTGTTTTTGGCTTGTTTATATCTTTTTTATCACTAAAAATACCCACATCAACACCATTCTTTACTAGAAAAGTGTTTGTTTGAATCTTTTTTTTCTTTTCCAATAGTGCTTTAGATGAAACAACGACAGCGTCAACAATTTTCATGAATTCGAACTCTGTCCAGGCACCGTGTTTTTTACACCATTGAGCTTCACTTATTTCATCATAGCAATAATAGATTGTTAACTTTTCAT
Organism: Emticicia sp. MM; assembly: GCF_001649495.1. Taxonomy (NCBI): domain Bacteria; kingdom Pseudomonadati; phylum Bacteroidota; class Cytophagia; order Cytophagales; family Leadbetterellaceae; genus Emticicia; species Emticicia sp. MM. The sequence continues at coordinate 24,882 of NZ_LXHX01000050.1, forward strand.
TGAACTTTTTTTTCAAATTAAGTCCAAAGTTTGGCTGGAAAGCATTGATAAATATTGGATTTGTAAATTTTAATTTTTGGGTTACTTTTTTTATGC
>NZ_LXHX01000051.1:0-23099 GCF_001649495.1 Emticicia sp. MM
TATTGGATTTGTAAATTTTAATTTTTGGGTTACTTTTTTTATGCTTTTTTCAATAATCTTACTATTTAATTTTAGTAAGTACTTGTATATTACTTTGTTTGATATCCAATTTATGGGTATGATTGGTGGCAAAGTTAGAACATTGATGCTGTTACCATTTTCTAAATTTATTACCCTCAATCTATCTTCTTTACCTAAAATTCGATTTATCGGAGCAGTATTTTTGCCTAGAAAACCTCTTATGACATCAATCCATGTATATGTATATTCAACATAGAGTACATCATAGAAGTTAGTCATCTCTGAAAGCAATTGTACCGTCGATTTTAGATAATCGCCCTCCCATGAAGGTAAACCAAGGCAGATAATGTCAGCTTTTGAATCCATTTTAGACTTTTTTCTTTAATAATTTATCAACAGCTAAAGAATCATTTCCAACTGCAATTGGTGATGGCTTTAATTCTTTACGCTTGAACTCAAGCCTCAACAATCGTTTAATCATAGTTTTTAATTTTGAATCTTTAGTTTGATTCTCTGCAACCAAGTTTTCAAGGGAATCAAAGGCAACCCCATTTACAATCATTTCAACTGGAATATGATAGTTTTCTAAAATTTGAACTGCTTTTTTATCTGCTTTTTTCCATGAGCGATTTGCCGATACAACCAAAAGAGATAAATGGGCATTTTTTAAAATGTTTGTTGGAATATTACCTGTTAAAAACGGAGGAATTTCTAACAAACAATAATCATAATCATTAGGGTCAATCCAAGAACTAATAAGGTCTTCAATGCCTTTAGCTTCACTGAGTGCTTTGGTTGCAGGATATTTTAATAATCCTTCTACATAAGATGTGCGAGTTTCACTACTTGGTTGAATTGAAAGCACTCTTGCACCAGATTTTTGTAAATGTTGAGTGATTAAATTAGCTACTTCCGATTTACCCTCATTAGGTTGTGTACTTGTAATTAGAATTAATGGTGTTGTTTCACTACCATGCAAGGCACTTATTTTCAATTTAAAATTTGTTACAATCTGTCCAATTAATGTTTCTTTAATTGCCTCAGAATGATTTTTTTGATAGAAAACTGGTAATGCACCTGCTGCATTAAGTCCTGTGAATTCAATTCCCCTTTCAAGATTTTTTATTGTTCTATCACTTAATTCTAAAATCAACAAAGTTGCTAGTACTCCAATTGCACCTACTATGCCAGAAAGTATGATTAACATCATTTTTTTACTTGGCATCTCTACAGTTATTGGCTCGTCAATGATGTCTAGATTTGATGAAATTTCTATATTTTGTTTGCGTAAAAGTGCAGTATTCAAATCATGTAAAATTTGAATATAGGCTCTTTCTCTCACATCAATTTCACGTTCTAACCTTGATAAACCAGAGCCCAGAGGAGCAAATCGAGCATAGTCTTCTTTGATTTCACCTAATCTAATATTTAATGAGCCAACTCTTGCTTTATTCTTTTCTACTAAAATCATGTTTTCAAGCCATGAATCAAGTAAATTTTTTATTTGAATACTTTCAGTAGAGTGTGTACGAGCATATAAGTTCTTTACACCCTCTGTTAGCAAATTTTCATAACCTTTTACTTCTTCATTCAACTTTTGCACATTTTCACCATTTGGATCTAGGTTATTTCGAGCAATAATAGTTGTTAATTCTGAGATTTTATTTTTTTGATTTAACAATTCTGAATTTTTAAAGAACGAATTTCTATCAATTTCTAGTTTTTCTTCTAACTTGGCAAGGGCTTGGTCAGCTGCTTTAAGCTCGCCTTCTAAACGATGATGTTCGTCAGTCAAATCTTCTTTTTTTCCCGCAATGGCTTTTGTTTGTTCGTAGTAATTTAGAATTTGACCGTTTTCTCTAAAGTTTTTCATTCTATCTTCAGCCTCGCTCAAATCTTTTTTAGCATTATCGAACTGTTCTTGGAAATACGCAACCACACTACCAGTTTCTGAGGCCTTTAATCCTTTATACCTTCTCATGAATACGTCAAGAGTTGTCTTAAGCGTATTTTCACATAAGCCTTTATCATTTAATGAATAAGTAATCTCAATCATATCGCTACTTCCTTTACGATTCGCTTTGATCTCACTTAAATTTTTTAAACTAAATGGCGTTTTCTCCTCATTAAAGAAGTGTTGTAATTCTTTTGACTGTCCCGATTCGTAGATTGCCATTAATTTCTGATAGGTAGCAGGGGCATTGTTAGGCACTACAACCATACTACGTATATTTGCTGGAATCCATTTTTTTAACTTTTCAAAAGTTTTCGGATTCACATGTGTACCATCTGCCTTATCAAGAATTAATATTTCTGAAAGAAGTCTAAAACTCACTTCCTTCATTGTCTCTCGTGAACGTATGGTATTAATGATATTTTCAAATGAGTTATTTACAACGTCACGGTCTTTCCTTGACTCACCAGTACTTTCAATGTTAAAGCCCGTAGACAAACCAGTGTAAAGCATTGTTGAGCTACTATATTCTCTATCGGCATCTCTTGTAAAATAGTATGTGGCAGAAGCCATTACAAGAGGAATTAAGATTAATAGAAAAATATTTTTTTTGATTAATCTAATAAATTCAATTAGATTCATTTTATTTCTGTTGAGTTTTAAATGTTTTTGAAATCTTTCCTTCTCCAAAACCACTCATAAATTATAAATAGAGTAGTGGAATAGGGGTTATTTCAAATCTTTCAAAGAAACCCCAAGCATAATTTCTAGTTGATAATATAGTTTTTCGTAGGTTGCATTTGCTTGTTCAAATTCTGCAAAAGCGTTTGACGATAATTCTATAATGCGAACTAGCTCTGAAATATGTAGTTGTCCTTGCTGAAACTCTTTTTCAGCCATTTCTTTTTGTAAAAAGAATGCGTATTTTTTATCAGCTTTGATACTCAATAATTTATAAGCAAGCTGTGCATCCTTATAAAGGTCTGTAATTCTAAACTTAACGTCTTGTACTAAATATTGCGAATGTTGTTCAGAAGCGGCCTGACGATATTGTGCTTGTCTGATGAGATCTTTGCGGGCAAGCATATCATACAAACTAATTCTAACCGTAAGTCCAACTCTAAACGCGTTTATTGTTTGGAAGCTTAAGGAATTAAATTCTGAACTTGATATATTATTGTTAAGATTGAGTATAGCACCGTTATTTGAACGTTGGCCACCTAAATCCATAAATACTTTGTCCATCCAAAGTTTCTGAGCTACTTTAACACTATGACCATAATGTTCTGAAAGAGCATCTTGCTCCTTAATTAAGTGAGAGTTTTGTTCGGCGTAATCTAAAACTTTTTCAAGAGGAGGTAGTTCCTTTACCACGGGTACCACCGGTACTACGGGTTTGACCTCTTTCTTAGTTTGGGCTTCTGTATTTAGCCATGCCAAACTTAGAAAGATAAAAAATAATTTTTTTTTCATTTTCTTGAGTTGTTTGTGTATAATTACAATCCAAATGTGTGCCAGTTCTTTCAAAAATGAAAAAATATTGATAATCAATTTATTAAGTTTTTTTATTACCCCTAAAAATTTCCAAATTTTGGAAAAAAAATTATTTTTATGGAAAAATATATCCATTTAATAATTCTTGCATGGTTTTTGCTTATTTTAGTGAAATAGTTCTCGTTAAACCCAAAGCTGATGAAAGGAATTGTATTTACAGAGTTTATTGAAATGGTCGAAGAAAAATTTAGCTATTCAATGATGGATGAAATTATTGAATCGCTCAATCTGCCTTCGAAAGGAATTTATACTTCTGTTGGCACTTATGACCATTCAGAAATGGTGCAACTAGTAAGCAGTTTAAGTGTTCGTACCCAATTACCTGTTAGTACATTATTAAATGATTTTGGCAAACATTTACTACAATTATTTTCAAAGAAATACTCACATTTTTTTGTTGAAACAACCAATGCCTTTGATTTTTTTGAGAGGGTTGACCATTACATCCATGTTTCGGTTCTAAGACTATATCCAGATGCAGAATTACCAAAGATTACCACAACTAGAATTTCAGAAAAACAATTAGAAATGCTTTATCATTCTGATCGTAAGATGTCTGATTTAGCATTCGGATTAATTGAAGCCACACTCGAATACTATAATGAAAGTGCTACAATAGAAAAGAGTAATGTTGATGAATCTGGTTCGTTGGTAAAATTTGTAATTAGTAAATCATGAGTGAAGAAATAGAGGCTCTTAAACGTAAAATCGAACGTGAAAAAAAAGCTCGACAGCAGGCCGAAAGTTTGTTGGAAGCTAAAGCTATGGAATTATTCCAAGCAAATGAAGATTTAAAAAGGTTGAATGAATCACTAGAAAGAAGAGTAACAGAGCAAACTGAACAGCTTAGATACAGTGAAGAGAAATATCGAGGTATTATTGAAAACATGAACTTAGGGCTCATTGAGGTAGATAATAATGATATTATTATGAAAGCATATAGGCGTTTCTGTGAACTTACTGGATATGAAGAGGCTGAGTTGGTTGGCAAAAAAGCTGCTGATATTCTTTTACCCGATGATGAATTTAAAAGAATTATAGATGAGCAAAACTCAAATCGATTAGATGGAGATACTGGCGTATATGAAGTGCCCTTAAGGAAGAAAGATGGTGAAATTATTTGGGTAATTATTAGTGGAGCTCCAATTATTGAAAGTAATGGTAAAGTAACAGGTTCGGTGGGTATTCACTTAGATATTACTGAACGAAAAAAAACACAAGAAGCATTAGAAGAAGCTCGCCAAATTGCTGAAGAGGCTAGGAGAGCTGAAAAACGTTTTTTGGCTAATATGAGCCATGAAATAAGAACACCTATCAATGCTATTATTGGAATGACTCATCTATTATATGATACGAATCCTAATAAAAAGCAAACTGAATATTTAAGTGCGATAAATTATTCTGCAGATTTATTACTGAATTTGGTTTCTGATGTATTAGATATTTCGAAAATTGAAGCAGGCGAAATGAAGCTTTCTGAGCAAATTTTTAGCCTTAAAGATTTGATTAATAGTACATTACAAACTTTCAGGCTTAGATTGCAAGGTAAGGATGTTAAATTGGTGTTTGATTTTGATGAAGAAATTGAAAATGATGTTATTGGAGATTCTACATTTTTAACTCAAATCTTGATGAACCTTTTGAGTAATGCAGTGAAGTTTACTGAAAAAGGTGAAATCGGAGTACAAGTATCGTTGTTATGTAGGTTAGGTGATTTCCTAATGACTGAAGTAAAAGTTTTTGATACAGGAATTGGAATTAGTCCACAAAATATTGACAAAATATTTGATAGCTTTAAACAAGCTGACCAAGATGTTAAAGTAAAATATGGGGGAACTGGACTTGGTTTAGCAATTGTAAAGCAGCTAGTTAACCTACATGGGGGGGAGATAAATGTTGAGAGTACATTAAATGAAGGAACTGCTTTCATATTTACGCTGCCATTAAAAGATAGCAAACAACAATCTAAGAAGCTGCATGCTTTGAATGAAGATATTTCTGAAGAATGGAAGAATTATCATGTGCTTGTCGTTGAAGATAATCTGCTAAATCAAAAATATGTGGAGGGTTTACTTTTGAAATGGAAAATGTCTTATAAAATTACAAGCAATGGTTTACTTGCCGTTGAGGCTGTAAAAAAAGAGGATTTTGATATTATTTTAATGGATATACGGATGCCCGAAATGAATGGGTATGAGGCAACAAAGGTAATTAGAAGTATGGAGGGAAATGCTAATCAAAATATACCTATCGTTGCTCTGACTGCCTCAGCAATGAGTGATGAAATAGGATTTGCTTATGAAATTGGTATGAATTCATACCTAACAAAGCCATTTACACCTGACCAATTACGTGATGTTTTGAAGCAAAAACTTACTTTGAACCCTCATAAAAAACTTGAAATTAAAGAAAAAAATATAGTGAGTTCTGTGGAAGAAAAGAAAGATTTAGCGATTGTCAATGAGGTTAATCTTGAAGAAGCCTTGCAGCCAGATTATCTAGCAAAAGTCTATGGAAATGACCGCGGTTATGCAGCAGATATGTTTAATCTATTTTTAAAGACAGTCCCTAATCAGTTTTTTCAGCTGAGACCTCTAATTGATGAACAGAAAATAGTTGAAATCGGTAAATTAGCACATCAGCTAAAGCCTTCATTTACAATGGTTGGACTACCTGAAATAACGCTAGACCTTCAGAATTTAGAAAAAAAAGCAAAGAATAATGAAGATATAGATGAGATTTTATCCCTTTTCAATGAAATTGAAGAAAAATTCAATCATAAACTACCTTTGGTAGAACAAGAATTAGTTGAATTAAGGAAATAATTACCTAGTTTATGTTCCTTTTAACTGTCAAATACTGTTGTTGAAATACTGCTTTTATAAATAATATTTACTAATCAAATAATAAGTCTAATTTATTGACTTTTTGTGCAATAAATTGGCATCAATAATTTACCAAGTATTTCATATTATTTAAAACCTGTGCTTGAAATATGTTTAATGATTGAAGGTAAGATCTCTGTTAGTGCATCTTTTGGTAATTCATGGCCCATTCCTTCAACCATCATCAGATTTGATTTTGGAATTAGCGGTGCGTAAATTTGTGCATGTTTGGGATGTACTAAAGGGTCGGCAGTTCCATGTATGATAAGTGTTGGTGATTTTATTTTGTGTAATTTGTTTAATCTAGACCCAGATGCAACTATTGCACAAAATTGTTGATACCTTGCTCTAGGGTTTTGTCCTTTTCTGACCTCGATACTTTCTGTGAAAACTTCTCTAAAATAGGCTTCATCAAAAGGAAAGCGTGTTCCTCTTAAAAGCCGATAGGTAGCTACATAACTACCTACAGTTATTTTATGATTTGAATACTTGTTCTTAAAATAAAATCGCTTTATCAGGAATGGTAATAGTCTAACTATAATTTTAAGTCGATATTTATCAAATACTTTAGGATTTAGAGTGTATCCTGATGACATAATGGAAGTAAGTGATAAAACCTTTTCTGGAAAATCAATCGCAATGTGTTGGGCTATCATTCCACCCATTGAAACGCCAATAATATGTGCTTTATTGATTTGCAGGAAGTTGAGTAATTCCATGCTATCTTTAGCCATGTCTTCTAAAGTGTATGGCTTACTACGATGCCATTTATCATTCATCCAAGTAGATAGACCAATATCTCTATTATCAAACCTAATAACATAATATCCTGCATCAACCAAAGGCTTAATAAAAGATTCTCCATAAATCACACATTGAGCATCAAGCCCCATAATAAGTAATAATGCTGGATTAGATTTATTTCCAAAGGTCTCAAAATATATTTCAATACCATTCACAGGTGCTTTACCAGATTCTTCAATTTTCAGCATTTTAATTATTTATTTTTCTCAAAACCTCTTAAAAAATCAGTTCTATCAGTAATTTCAGTCATAAATTCGCTTTCAATTTTTAATCCATCAACGAGTGTTGTTGACATACCTTCATTGTATAAATGTTTAAGTGCCGCAATTGTTTGAGCAGAATTTTGTATGATTTCTTGAGCCAATTTAATACCAGCTTGGTCTAATTCTTCAGTTGGGACAGCTTTATTTACCAAACCTAATTGCTCTGCTTCTTTACCAGTAATTGCTTTACAAGTAAACGACATTTCTTTAGCTTTGAGTGTTCCAACAAGTCGTGGTAATCTTTGTGACATTCCCCATTTGGGTAAAATTCCCCATTTTGCGTGTGTGTCACCAATTTTGGCATCTTCAGCAGCAATAATTAAGTCAAAAAACATCATCAATTCAGTTGCTCCTGTATAACAATGACCATGTACAAGGGCAATTGTCGGCTGTGACATGCTTTGTAAAAGATGAGCAATTTCGTTGCCAGTATTTAAAATATCAACAGCTGTAAATTGTCCACCGACTAAAGATTCATTCATGGCTTTTAGGTCAACTCCTGCGGAAAATGCTCTTCCAGAACCTTTAACAATTAATACTCTACAATTTTTATCTTCTGCTACTGCCTGAATGGCTACTTTTAGTTCTTGAATGAGTTGTGGAGTAAGGGCATTAAGTGAGGCTGGTCTATTGAGATAAATCCAAGTGATTGCTTCTTGTTTTTCAATTATTATATTTTCGTAATTCATGTGTTAGGTATTAATGTATAACAAAAATAAGTAAATCTACTTGTTGACCTAGAATTTTATATACGTTTTTGAAAAATTTCTCTCTATATAATAATTAACTAAAAATTTAGTTATATGTTTACAACCTAAATTTGGTCAAAAACATGAGAAAACTATTTTTACTTTTTATTGTTGTTTTTAACAACGTTGTTGCTCAAAATAAGAAAATTTATGGTTCGGAGGAATTTGATAGAGTGATAATGCCACCAAGTGTACAACAGCATGAATACTTAAATTTAAGTACTATTTCCTTAGATAGTAAACAAAACAATTTAATGGTATTTGATTTAGAAGCGAAAAAATTTGCAAATGATTTCTTTAAAATAGGACTAGGCTTAGGGGTAAATATAGCTGAGTTAAACCAAAGTATTTTTTTACCAGTTACACTTTTTGTTAATGAAAAAGGAGAAATCGACTATTTAGTTTATGGCTTCTTAAATCGGGGAGTTATTATTAACCGAAGAATGTTGTTCGATTCCTTGAATTCGACCAATGAGAAATATTTTTTTCAGATTGCCGAAAAGTTTCTAAATCAAACGAAAGTTTCAAAATTACCCAAACAACTTTCTTCAAAATTTCAACTTTCTTTTACAATTCAAATTGGAAAAGATTTGAATCGTAAACCAAGTAAAACTTTTATTTCAACAATAAGTCAAGCAGAATTGTGTGATAGGCCTGACACTGTCAAAACATTAATGTTGAATAGACTTTCATTAACTGAATTTCCTCAAGTAGTATTTCGATTTAAAAATCTTGAAAAATTAGATTTATCGAATAATTATATCGTAAAAGTGCCGAAGGCAATTTGGTCTTTTAAGAAGCTTAGGTTCTTGAGTTTGAGCGGAAATTATGTTGATTATCAAAGTTTTAAATTTAAAAGAAATAGTCACCTAAAAGATTTGAACTTACAATTTACAGGTTTAGATAAAATACCAAAAGGCTTAAAAAAGAATAAAAAACTAGAAATATTGTTTATTGGAAACAATGATTTCATTACGTTTCGGAATAAAGATTTCAAGCATTTTAAAAATCTTAAATCGCTGAATTTGTATAATGTAAGAGCAAAGGCATTGCCAAGTTCAATTAAAAATTTAGTTAATCTTACGGAGTTAGACCTATATCATAACCAACTTCAGTTTTTGCCTAAAGAACTTGGTGAATTAAAAAACTTAAAAACTTTGGCTATTGCCTATAATCAATTGTGGAATTTGCCTGATGAAATTTCTTCTTTATCAAATTTACAGTTTTTATACGCTCATCATAATAAGATAAACTCGTTGCCATATTTGCCAAATTTACAGCTGTTAGACCTTGGTCATAATCTTTTTAAAGTTTTCCCTGAACAAATTTATCAATTACAAGATTTAGAAGAATTAGATATTTCGTATAATGCTATTGATGAAATACCCATGAATTTAATAAAACTAGATAAACTTCAAAAAGCTTTTTTGAGGGGAAATCCCTTCAACAAGGGAAGTGTAGTGAGCGAGGAATATAATAAATTTGTGAATATTTTGGAAAGTAGAGATGTACTTGTACGATAGCATTTTATCAAAAAAAGGCATAAATTTGATTATTAATTCAATTAAAGCCAATGGTTAGACTTTATTATTCGACTTCTGAAGTTGCGGAAATTTTAGATGTAAATGTTTCATTAATAAGATTTTATGAAAAAAAGTTTAATTTAAAATTCAAACGAAACGGTAAAGAAAGACAAATTACGGAGCATGATATAGAAAAACTTCGTGAGATAATAAATACTGCTGGAAAAGGAAGTTTAACTTTAAAAGGGGTGAAGCAAAAACTAAGTAATAAATCAGATGAGAATAAAAATAAAAATGCCCTAGTTAATAAGTTATTAACGATTAGGGCATTTTTAAAGGAAACTCTCGATGAAATTAATTAGAAGAATGTTCCTACCGAGATTACAAAACTTTTATGATTATTGGTGATGTTTGCCGAAGCATAATTGGCAGTATTAGCTAATTCATATGGTGTGTATGCACTTGTAAATTGATTCAATACTCCAGCAACATCTACAAAGAATTTAGCTGAACGGTAGCCAACTCCACCCGTAAAAACCATCTGCGAACGATTAATATTATCAATTTTCTTTGTATAAGGGTCTGGCATGTACTTCGTCCCTAATCTTAATCTAATATTTTCAATTCTATATTCTCCACCTACTTTAATATTTACTGCATCTTTATAAGTATTTTTTATCTTAGTATTTTGAGCAGTGGCAGTAGAATAGCCTGTTACATAACCATTATTATCGTAATTAGCGTATTTAATACCTATATTTGAATACCCTACATATTCTGCATCAGCAGTGATGAAACCTTGTTTGCTTGGTAGGAAAAACGTTACACCACCACTGGCTTTGAGTGGAATAGTAATTTTATAAGAAAATTCGTTTTCACGAGTACGAATTTCAGTATAATCTGGCTTAAAGAATGTTGTTGTAATTCTGATATTAGAATTATAAACCTCATTGATTGTTAACCAAGTTGGAGAAGTTACATTGACTCCAAGGTTAATATTGTCTGCAACTTTTACGATTGCACCAAGTCCAACGTTCATTCCACCACCTCTTGAAGTAAGGGTTTCATTATAATCAAAACCATTAAAAACCGTACCTTTAGGGAATTGCTCGTTATGATTATTCAAATTTTCATAATTCATTCTTACAAAGCCTAAAGAAAAACCTAAGTAAACTTTGTCATCAAAATTGGCTCCGTAGGCCATATTCCACTGACTTTGATTGCCAGTACTTGTGTTATTACCAATTTGATTTACTGGCAGACTCTTTTCTGCTTGTAAATATTTAGTGTCATTTCCAGCAACGGGGTCAATCATATAAGACCAGTAATACATACCTTCTGGATAATCAGCGGTTGCGGTATTAGCATCAAACTCTTTATCCAAATCTTTAGCACTCACATTCAATGAATTTACTTTTTCTGTGAAGTAATTACCCATTGAACTTTTGTTATTTTGGCCAACATAGTTAAAGCTTGAAAGTAAGTTGACTTGTTTTGAGTAAGTAATGGCGAAAGCTGAACGTTTTTTTCTTGAACCATTTCCAGAGTTACTTAAAATCAAGCCTAATTGTCCGATATTTGCATTTGAAGTACTTGATTTACTTGTCGAGCCTATATACTGAGATGAGGTGTTTAGCGAATTAAAAATCGGTGTAATACTTAGTTCAGAACGATTGTAGAAACCTAAACCCGCTGGGTTAGAGAAGGCATTACTTGCATCTGCCCCCAATGCTGCATAACTACCTCCCATACCTTGCATACGAGCAGAGCCTGTCACTTTACTTTGTGTATATCTGAAGGCATCTTCTCCATAAAAATGGCCTCCTAAGCTCAATTGGGCTTGAACTTTGATTCCTCCCATAATCAAAGCTGTGGCTAGAAAAAAGCGTGTAATTTTCATTTGTTAGTACTGTAATATTGAAGAAAAATAACCCAGATTCTTGAATCTTTAGTACAATTGCTTCATAAAGAAAAGGTAGTTTTATTAATAGAAAACCTCGCCAAACGCTATGATTCAGCGAGGTTTTCGAATGATTCATGAATTAGCTCAATGATGAGTTAGAACAAACAAATACCGAAAGATTATCTTGGACCACGGCTACTACCGCCGCCGCCACCTCCGCCGCCGCTGCTTGAGCTTCCGCCACCACTGCTTCCACTCCAGCCTGAAGATGAACCACGTGAAAAGCTTCCTGAGTTTGAATTAGACCAAGATGAGTTTGAATTCGAGTTAGAATTTGAACTACCTCTTGAATAATTGCCACTACCACTTGACCAATTATCTGATGAGCGACTGCTAGACGATGGACGAGAATAATTATAACCTCCATTTGAATTACCACTAGAGTAACTACCTTCTGTTCCGCCGTTACGTCGTGGACGGTAATAAGTGTCGTTTGAATTGCTACTGTTGCCGTCATAACTTCTTGATGCACCACGGGTATACTCGCGGCTTGCTGAACTACCATTCCAATCTCCATTTCTCGACGGGCGAGCATATCCAGAGTTATCGTAGGCACCACGTGCATTCGCTGAGCGTCCTGATGAGGCATTCGCACCACCAGTGTTTACAGCCGCATTAGTAAATCCTCTGTTATAATTTGATGAGCCACTGCCACCGTCACGAGGTCCGTAAGTACGGCGATTTGTAGATGCTCCATTCACTCCCGAAGTAACATTGTTATAATAATTATTTACGAAGACGTTATTTCCATATCCGTAAGCGAAGCGGTCATAATAGCCGTATGAGTACGGACTGTACCAAGAATTTAAACCCCATGGACTGTTGAATGAGTTGTATCCCCAAGGATTATAGAAAGAATTATAACCCCAAGGGCTATAGAAAGAATTATATCCGTAGCTGTTCCAGAATGGGTCATAGAAACTATTGAAACCTCCTAAGCCAAAACCTAGACCTAGATTCCAGCTACTTCTACCCCAAAGATTATAACCAAATGGGCTATTGTAACCATACATGCTATATGGACTAGACCAACCTACTGGTTGGCTCCAAGCGTAGTCATTCCAACCTGATTGATAACCATTAGCGAAACCTGAAGCATAACCTGTACTACCATTGTTATTACGATATACTTTACGAGAATTTACATAGTTTTCATCATAGTATTCATCAGTCCCAGTGCCTGTATTTTGTTGTGGCTCTTCGGGTTGATAGCGTTGGTTTTCTAGATACTCAGGAGTTTGCTTAGGGGTATATGCTACTACAGGAGCATCTTTCGATGAGCCATAAGTATCATCATATTCACCTTTGGTAGTAAGTTGCTTAGTTGAAGTACATCCCCATGTACTCAAAAGCACAGCTACCGACAAATATTTTATTGATTTTAAAGCATCCATTGTATTAATGATTTAATGTGGTTTACTCTGTAAGTCGATATTATTTTTCAAAATCGTTGCTTATATATGTGAATGATGCAACAGGCTTATAAAAGGTTGTATAAAAAAAAAATTTTTTCCATTTTTTTTTTATACTAACTGTTCAATCATCATTTAAACAAACAATTATTGAATACTAACATTATTTTACAAACTTAATATAAAAACCTATCTTTGCAATCAAATTATAGATTAATATCGTATTAGAATTTGACTTTTAGCGTGTCTAAATAGACTTATTCTAATAATTTAACGAAGTTTTTCTATCAAAAATTCAAATAATATTAAAATATCTAATATAGAAATTCGAAAACAAGGCTAATTGGTTGAATAATCAATTAATCTTCTTTCTAAATTCTTCATTCTTCATTTATAATAATTATGAGTAAAGGTCTTCCAAAACGTAGTGAAAACTACTCGGAGTGGTACAACGAATTAGTAAAACGTGCAGATTTGGCCGAAAACTCGGCAGTTCGTGGATGTATGGTTATTAAGCCTTACGGTTTTTCGATTTGGGAAAAAATGCAGAGAGCTTTAGATGATATGTTTAAAGAAACTGGTCATACAAATGCGTATTTCCCATTATTTGTACCTAAAAGTTTATTTGAGGCAGAAGAGAAAAATGCTGAAGGTTTTGCCAAAGAATGTGCCGTTGTTACACATTATCGTTTGAAAACTGACCCCAATAACCCCGGAAAGTTAATGGTTGACCCTGAAGCTAAATTAGAGGAAGAATTAGTGGTTCGCCCAACGAGTGAAGCAATTATTTGGAATACCTACAAGACATGGATTCAATCACATCGCGATTTACCTATATTGATTAACCAATGGGCTAATGTTGTGCGTTGGGAAATGCGTACGCGTATGTTTTTACGTACCGCTGAATTTTTATGGCAAGAAGGGCATACGGCACATGCTACCGAAAAGGAAGCAATGGAAGAAACTAAGCAAATGTTGGATGTTTATGCCAAATTTGTAGAAGAGTGGATGTCAGTGCCTGTTATTAAGGGATATAAATCTGCTAATGAACGATTTGCTGGGGCAGAAGAAACACTTTGTATCGAAGCTATGATGCAAGATGGTAAGGCACTTCAAGCTGGAACTTCTCACTTTTTAGGGCAAAACTTTGCCAAAGCTTTTGATGTGAAATTCCAAAATAAGGAAGGTAAACTTGAACACGTTTGGGGAACTTCTTGGGGGGTAAGTACACGTTTGATGGGAGCCTTAATAATGGCACACTCAGATGATAATGGTTTGGTACTGCCTCCAAAACTTGCTCCAATTCATGTGGTAATTGTACCGATTTTTAAAGGCGAAGAAGATTTAGCGGCTATCAAAGCAGTTATTGATCCTATTATCAAAGAATTAAAATCTTACGGTATCACTGTGAAATTTGATGATAATGATGCCAATAGACCGGGGTGGAAATTTGCGGAGTATGAATTGAAGGGCGTGCCTGTTAGAATGGCCATTGGTAAACGTGATTTAGAAAATGGTGTCATTGAAGTAGCTCGCAGAGATACTCTAACAAAAGAAACACGTTCATTAGATGGAATTGCAGTTTATGTAAAAGATTTATTGGAAGAAATCCAAGTGGCTATCTACAAGAAAGCATTTCATTTCCGTGAAGAAAATATGTTTAAGGTTGATACTTGGGCAGAATTTGAAGAAAAAATCGAACAAGGTGGCTTCTTACTTTGCCACTGGGATGGCACTTCAGAAACTGAAGAAAAAATCAAAGAACTTACAAAAGCGACCATTCGTTGTATTCCATTGGATGCAACAGAAGAAGAAGGTAAATGTGTACTTACAGGAAATCCTTCGAATAAGCGTGTTGTTTTTGCAAGAGCATACTAAAAAATATTTCAAAATTTATATTTAATAAAAAAAAATGGTAAAATCTGGCGATAAAGTAGCGGTTCATTACAAAGGCACCCTTACTGATGGTACATTGTTCGACAGTTCAGAAGGGCGTGAGCCTTTAGAGTTTCAAGTTGGTAGTGGTATGGTTATCGCTGGTTTTGATTCGGGCGTAACTGGTATGTCTATCGGTGAGAAAAAAACTGTTCATATTCCAGTTGAAGAAGCTTATGGCCCAGTTTCTGAAGAAATGATTTTTACATTCAATCGATTGGATATTCCTGAAGATATTCCGTTGGAAGTTGGTGGAACACTCAATATGCATAATGGTCAACAAGCCATTCCTGTTATTGTGCGTGAAGTTTCAGCTACGAAAGTAATACTTGATGCCAATCATCCTTTGGCTGGGCAAGATTTGATTTTTGAAATTGAACTTGTTGGAATTAACTAATTGTAGAGAGATAATTAAAAAGGTGCCTGAGTAAAATCAAAGGCACCTTTTTTTTATTTATAGTTCTTGAAAAACTCCCATTGAACAAAATTTATCAATTCTTTCGTCAATTCTTTGTTGAGGAGTCTTTTTCTCTAATTCAGAAATTTCGTGTAGAATTCTTTTCTTTAAACGTCTAGACATATCCTCCCAATCTAGGTGTGCACCGCCAAGTGGTTCTTCAATTACGCCGTCTATCAATTTATTCTTTAACATATCAGTTGCTGTAAGTTTGAGTGCTTCAGCAGCTTGTTCTTTGAAGTTCCAGCTCCTCCATAAGATAGATGAGCAAGATTCTGGTGAAATTACTGAATACCAAGTATTTTCCATCATTAAGACCTTATCTCCGATAGCTATACCTAAAGCTCCACCTGAAGCACCTTCACCGATGATGATGCAAATAACAGGAACTTTTAGAACCATCATTTCCTTCAAATTTCTCGCAATGGCTTCTCCTTGACCTCTTTCTTCAGCCTCTAAACCAGGATAAGCACCGGGGGTGTCAATGAGTGTAATGATTGGTTTATTGAATTTCTCGGCCAATTTCATTAATCTCAGTGCCTTACGATAGCCTTCTGGATTTGGCATACCAAAGTTGCGGTGTTGGCGTTCTTTGGTTTTACGACCTTTCTGCTGACCAATAATCATCACAGATTGACCGTCTATGCTTGCAAAACCACCAACAATTGCAGGGTCATCTTTTACTGTACGGTCGCCATGCAATTCGTGGAATTCTTGACAAATTCGCTCAATATAATCTAATGTATAAGGGCGGTCTGGGTGGCGAGAAAGCTGTACACGTTGCCAACGAGTAAGATTCGCGAAGGTTTCTTTTTTCAATTGCTCAATGTTATCATTGAGCGTACGTACTGCACCGCTCACATCAACACTATTTTCGTCGGCTAGACGTTTCATATCCTCAAGCTTCGATTCGAGCTCGGCAATTGGTTTTTCGAAATCTAAAAGTGTTCTCATTCTTTGCTTAATGGAGAATGAACAATGAATAATGTCCAATGACGAATACTTTATGTATTTTACATTTTACATTTTAAATTATCCATTCATATTTCAAATGTTTGTCCTTTTTCTGGAATTACTACTTGATTGTATCCAACTTCTGCGAGTGTATTTTTAAAATTTTGCATAGTATGCAACTCGCCGTGTACTAAAAAGATATTTTTGGTTTTCGTTTTATCTTGTGTTTTGACAAAATCAATTAGGTCATCTAAGTCGCCATGTCCTGAAAAAACATCAATTTTTTCAATATTTGCATTTACAGGTAATTTCTGACCAGCAATACTTAACTCTTTTCTTTCGCCATTCAATAATTTCCAGCCTAAAGTATGCTCACTTGCATAACCAATCATTAAGATTGTGGCATACGGGTTGCTGATATTTGCTTGAATGTGGTGTTCAACTCGACCACCAGTAACCATTCCAGAGGCAGAAATGATTATGCATGGCTCAGAATGGTTTGAAACAGCCTTACTTGCCTGATTCGACTCCAAATATACTAAATTTTCAAAATCAAAGAGTGATTCATTCTCCTCGTTAAATTCTCTGGCTTGTTTATTTAATTGTCGAACGTGTTTTTCGTAGATACGTGTACTTGCTTTTGCTAAGGGACTATCAGTAAATACTTTGATTGGTGTAAAGCCTCTATCAGTATATAATTTATTGAGCGTATAAAGCATTGCTTGCGTTCGACCTACACTGAATGCAGGAACAATCAAACGCCCTGGAATATCAATACAAGCTTTTTGAATGACATCTGCCAAAATTTCTTCAGCTTTACCATCTTCATCTATATGATGGCGGTCTCCGTAAGTGGTTTCAGTTATTAAGTAATCAGCTTGTGGGATTTTATGCGGGTCAACAAGAAGAGGATAATTTTTGCGACCCACATCACCTGAGAAACAAATCGTTTTCTTCTGATTATTCTCCCAAAATTCTAAATAAACGTGTGCTGCCCCAAGAAGGTGGCCGGCTGGGTAAAGAGTTACAAAACCGTTATCTTTAAATTTAAATCGCTCTTCAAATGGAATAGTTACAAAGTTTTCGATAGCTTCTTTTACTTGACGTTCGAGGTACAGTTCTCTCGAATCAATATCTTTTCTTTTCTTTGAGCGTTTTTTGCTATCATGAATAGCTTTGTATTTTTTTTGATTGAGTGAGGCAGAATCTAGTAATAATATTTCACTCAAATCCATTGTGGCTTTTGTGCAAAGTACTTGTCCTTCAAAACCTTCTTTATACAGATTTGGGATTTGCCCCGAATGGTCAATGTGTGCGTGTGTTAGAATGATTAAATTGATAAGTGAGGGGTCAAATGGAAATATACCGTATTCAGACTTGGGAGTCTCTTGATTGTTTTCTCGCTCCAAATCAGTCCCACAATCTATCAAAACTCTGTACTCATCGTCAAATTCGAGTAAGAACATACTTCCCGAAACTTGCCTTGTTGCTCCCCAGAATGTTAATTTCATATAAGTCTATCAAATGATTAAGAATATTTAAGTATATTAACACAAACTTAATATTCAAGTTACAAATTACGGAAACATTTCTTTTTTTAACTAGGCATTTTCGTTAAAATTGTAGTATGCCCGTCAAAAAAAAGGCTTTAAAAAGGAAGAAATTGTTGATAATCAGAGTTTTAGTAAAACTTTGAAATTGAATCAATTTTCTCAATAATTATATAACTTTTTGTCCATGAAAGTATTTTTATTTATTCTTTTACAAATTTCAAGTCCTATCGAACGGCTCCAAAAGTTCATTGATAGTGTTCAAAATGATGTTGAAGTGAGAAATGGAGTAGTTGCTGCATCTATTCGCTCGACTCAAACTGGTGAGTATAAAATACAGTATAATGCTCATAAATCGGTTAATTCTGCCTCAACATTAAAATTAGTTTCAACGGCCTCTGCATTGAGTGTTTTAGGCTCAGATTACAGATTTAAAACTTTCCTTGAGTTCGATGGATACATTGCAGATAGTGTTTTACAGGGTAATATTTATATAAGGGGCACGGGTGACCCTTCGTTTGGCTCTCCTAGAATAGGAGCGAATGTTGATGATTTAGCGAGTTATTTTGCTCAAAAAATTAAATCCTACGGAATCAAAAAAGTTGATGGATATATCTTAGGAGATGGTTCTATTTTTTCTGAAAATACTTTAGCTGATTCGTGGGTTTGGGGTGATATCGGAAATTATTACGGTGCCGGAATCAACGGACTAAATGTAAATGAAAATCTGTATAATGTATATTTTAAACAAAGCAGGAGGGTAGGAGATTTTGCCCCAATTTCAAAGATTAGTCCAGAAATTCCAAAT
Source organism: Emticicia sp. MM (assembly GCF_001649495.1). Lineage (NCBI taxonomy): Bacteria > Pseudomonadati > Bacteroidota > Cytophagia > Cytophagales > Leadbetterellaceae > Emticicia > Emticicia sp. MM. Next base: position 18,833 of record NZ_LXHX01000051.1, read on the forward strand.
CTTAAAAATATCAATAAGGTAACTATTGCAGAGCGTGGTTCGGGTGATAATGTAATGCTTTATAGTACGCCCTTTAGCTCGATTGTACTTTCAGAAGGCACGATTCCTGCTGGGGACGGAGATTTTTCAGTTAAAGGTGCTATTCCTGACCCACCTACTTTTTTTGCTTATTTGGTTCAAAAGAAATTTATTTTGAATGGAGGTATTTCTGAGAAAAATAATATCTCATTCAATCAATATAAAACAATCGATGTTTATTTTCCAAAACAAAGAAATCTGATTTTTGCTTATGATTCACCTCCGATTTCAGAATTGGTAAAAGATTGTAATTTTCATAGCATTAATCTGTATGCAGATGCTTTTTTTAAAACGGTTGGTTATTCTTCAACAAAAGATGGAAGTTTTGATGCGGCCGTAAAAAGTGTTAAGCAACTTTGGTCTCAAAAAGGGGTAGATTTACAAGGATTTATGATTAGAGATGGAAGCGGCTTGTCACCTTCTGGAGTACTAACAGCGAATAATCTAACTGATATTCTTTATACGATGAAGAGTGATTCAACATTTTCTTCATTTTATGCTTCCATTCCAATAGTAGGCATGAATGGTACTGTACAAAACCTAGCTAAAGGTTCTAAAGCAGTTGGAAATGTTCGTGCCAAAAGTGGTTCAATTAGTAATACAAGGGCATTTTCAGGTTACTTTACTGCTTCGAATGGAGAAATTATGTCGTTCACATACATAATAAATCGCTATACTGATGGTGCCGACCGAAAAGTAAGAAGATACCTCGAAGAAATGATAAAACTCATGGTTGAGATTTAAGTTTTAAGAATAATATCGAAATCTATTTATACCTAATTTAGCCTTTTTATGCCATTTATTCAATTAACAAACGCAAAGTATTATTATGAAGAACATGGTTCAGGAGAAGAAACCATTGTTTTTTCACATGGATTACTCTGGAGCGGACACATGTTTCACAAACAAGTTGCTTATTTCAAGGGGAATTATCGAATTATCACTTATGACCATCGTGGACAAGGACAGTCTGAAATTACACCTGATGGGTATGATATGGATACACTTTCTGTGGATGCTGCCGAGCTAATCGAAAAATTAGTTGGTAAACCTGTTATTTTTGCCGGGCTATCTATGGGTGGTTTTGTGGGTATGCGTTTGGCAGCTCGTCGTCCAGAATTAATTAAAAAACTAATTTTGCTTGAAACTACTGCGGAGCCTGAACCACAAGAAAATGTTGGAAAATATAAAATGCTCAACGCCATAGTAAAATATATTGGTTTCTTTCCAGTTGTTGGTAGTGTGATGAAAATTATGTTTGGACAGAAGTTTTTAAATGATGCCAATAGAATAGAAGAAAAAAACTATTGGAAAAATCAGTTAATGTCTAATAATAGAAAAGGAATTACCAAAGCAGTTGATGGCGTAATTTATAGAAAAGGTATTGCCGAGGAAATTCATAAAATTACTTGCCCAACATTAATTATGGTTGGAGACCAAGATGTGGCTACCGTACCAGATAAGGCAAAACGAATCCATTCTTTAATTCCAAATTCAAAATTAGTTATCTTCGAAGGTGGTGGACACACATCTTCAGTTGAAGAGCCCGAAGTTTATAATGCAGAAATAGCAAAATTTATCTCTTAAATATCAAAGACCCTCTACAAAACATTTCATAGAGGGTCTTTTTCTACCCTTGAACAAAATTCATTTTAGCATTCATAATTTGTCCAATTTCTAAGGCTTTGCTTTTAACAAATTCTGCTCTTTCGCCTGAAAATAGTGAGTCAGTTGTTAAAAACCATAAGGCTAACCACTGCTCAAATCTTTCGGTTGTTAATGGGTGTTTTTCATTAGCTTGTAAATGCACCCACATCATTCCGCCATTGTAGCTACCTGTTTGAAATAACCAATTTTCCCAAAAGTTCACTACTCGAGTTAGGTGTATTTCCCAATGCTCTGAGGGCATTTCAAAAATTGGTGCCAAATTGGGCTCATTATGAACTTTTTCGTAGAAACTTTTTACCAATAATTCAATATCTTCTCTATTCTGAATATCATTCATTGTCATATAAATTTTATGCTACAAAGGTAATTCGAAATACATTATTCAAATATATGATTTTGCTCATAGAAAAATATTTGTAAAATAATTTTGATATAATGTAAAGTCTGTTTCACATTTGTATTGTTATACTTGACATAGAAAAGCTGTTTTAAAAAATTTAAAAACAAAAAATTATGGAACCAAGATTTTTGTTACCTCATCGTTTTAAACTTCTAGGGTGGATTGTAGCCATTCCTTGTATTATTTTAGGGTTATTCGTAATGTTTAGTGACTTTAGTTTTGACTTTTTTGAGTTTAACGTGCCAGCAAATTTTGTATTCTATGATGGTTCAATGCAAACAAATAGATTAGAGGTCAATACCCTAAACTTTACCGATGAAATTGCAACAATTGGTAGTATTATTGGCCTATTATTTATTGCCTTCTCTAAGGTGAAATTTGAAGATGAATACGTGGCTAAGATTAGATTAGAATCCTTGCAATGGGCAATTTATCTAAACTTTGCTCTTTTGGTTATCGCTACTATTTTTGTGCACGGTTTAGCCTATTATAGCGTTACAGTGTATAATATGTTTACTCCTTTAATAATTTTTATTATTAGATTTTATTATTTGCTTTTGGTAAAAAATTGATTTAGTAATATAATCTGAAAATGGCGATTGATTTTCGCCCCAAATTTTATGAAGAATAGAATAAGAATAGAACGGGCTATTTTAGATATTACTCAAGCAGACCTAGCCGAAAAAATAAATGTAAGTAGGCAGACCATAAATGCTATTGAAAGCAACAAATATGTTCCTTCTACTGTTTTAGCTTTAAAGATTGCTAGAATTTTTGGGAAAAGTGTTGAAGAAGTTTTTGAACTCGAAGAAAACGATTAAGACAATCTGTTCGTTATGTAAGTGAGTAATTCTAATAAATAAATTTTGAATTGCAGCATATTTCATTAAATTTGAATTTTTAGCATAAAGAATTGATGAAGAAGGTATTTATTTATAGCTTTTTGATTTTAATAGCTGCTTGTACGAGCAATAAAAATTTTCAGAAAGCCAATCAACAAGTAAACCGTAATACAGCAGCAAATCAGCTTGCCCAACAGCAGATTGCTCCTTCAAAGCCAGCTGTTGTGGCTATGAAGACTCGATATTTACTGAAGGACTCCTCATCTGTTAGAATTTTCATGGAGCTTGAAGTAGAAAACCTAAATAAAGGCCAAGTTATCCAACAACTCAATGATAACTTTAGGTTTAATTGGCTTCTTCAATCAGATTATGGTATAAGAGATAGGTTGGCATCAGGTAAGATTGATATCAATGAGCAGAACTTATTACTTAGAGATGCTAAAGTTACATTAAGCTTTGATATTCCACGTCCTAAGAATGCAGCTAAAGGCTTATTATTGACAGAGGTTTTTCAATTGGAGGATAATAAAAAGTCTAATAACGACTTGATGATTGATTTTTACGGAAACCGATTAAGTGACCGATTTGGTGTATTCATAGGAAATGTGGATATTCCAATTTTTAAAAATTATATCAATAAAAGAGACTCTTTTCAATTAAAAAGTGTTTTGAATCATACTCGCGAACTGTTTTTGATTCGCTATAAAAATGATTTTTTACCTGCACAATCGCCAATGGCAACATCCATTAGGCCATCTATTCCAAGTTTGACGATTGAAGAAATCCAACGAGTACAAGCTAATAGTTATATCAAACTGGCGAAAGAAGGTTTATATCAAGTAGTAGAAGATACAAATGCAACTAACAATGGTTTTGGATTTTTAATCGTCGATGAGCGTTATCCTAGATATACCAAGCCTGAGTTACTGTCAAAGCCTTTAATTTACATGACCACAAGTCAAGAGCTAAAAATAATTAGTGAAAACCCTAATGCCAAACAAGCCCTTGATAAGTTCTTTTTAACTATTACTGCAGGAAATCAAATGGTTTCGAAGAAAATAATTAAAAGTTATTATCATCGAATTGAAGAAGCTAACCGTTTATTCACTACCTTTAAGGAAGGTTGGAAGACCGACAAAGGAATGGTTTATATCATTTTAGGTCCGCCAAACAAAGTTCAAAGGAGCAGGGATAGAGAAGTTTGGGTTTATGCCCAAAATCAGAATTTTTCAGAAATTATATTTACATTTAATAGAAAACCAAACCAATTTACGGAAAA